>JANRMD010000241.1:0-5797 GCA_033761895.1 Pirellulaceae bacterium
AAATCGCCGACGTCGCCTCGCGCTATCTATGATCTCGCGGAGCAATGAGGGTAGCGGAATGCGTCAAGCATTTCGAGAGCGGCTCCCGAAAGCCTCAAGGGCTTGTTGATTATTGCGCCACGGGCAGTGTGAGCCGACGGCTCACAACAAGTCCTTGACACATTCTGTTACGAAATGCAAATCCAGCCTGGAGTCGGGTGTGTTGCAATCCATTGAAATTCGCAAACCGCTTCGCAGTGAGATTCCGAAGTTGGCGGAGCTTGGGAGTCGCTTGTTCCAGCAGACGTTCGAGGGCTTGTACAGCGAAGCGGACTTGAAGGCATTCTTGGACATGGTCCATTCGCCCGCTGGTGTGGCCTACGACTGGGATCATGGATGCGAGTTCTGGATTGCAGAAGCAGCAGGGCAGGGGGGCGCAGAAAAAAACTGGGTCGGTTACTGCAAAGCGGGACCTGTGAAAGTGCCTATCGAGGTTGGCCTGCAACACGCTCTTGAGTTGCGGCAGATCTATGTGGATCGCCAGTACCATCGACGCGGGGTGGGGGCTGCTTTCATGCAGTGCTTTCTCGATCTCTGTCATCAGCGCGCTATCGAAGTGGCTTACGTGAGTTGCTATACCGAGAATGCACGGGCGCTGGCCTTCTATGCGCATTATGGTTTTGAAGTCGTTGGCACGTATGATTTTGAAATTGGCCACCATCGCGACCAAGACCATATTCTTTGCAAAAAGTTGAAGTTGTAGAGGGTAGGATTCGAGGCGGGGCTGGTTCCCAGTTAGTGGCTGTCGACATCCCAGTCTGCTGGTCGGGTTTTCGGGAGCGCGGACGTCCTCGTCCGCTGAACCCGCCGCTTATGCAAACACAACCCGTTTTGGTGAACGTTTTGCTGGCATAGGAGCGATCTTGGCTGGGGGAGCTAAATTTGCTATCGCTGCATGCCGAGGAACCGCCGAGCATGTTTTGCGTTACTACCCAGCCCCAAAAGAAACTGCTAGCGATTTGTATCGTGAGTGGGGTCATGCTACTGGGGTGCAACTCGTTAACGCATCGCAATGAGTCCGCTAGCAATCTCGATCGACCTACGGGTAAGTGGCAAGCCAAGTTCGCGGCGACGCGGCAGAGCATTGCGAAAGTGAGACCGCCGAAGAAAGTGGCCTCACATAAGCGCGATTGGCGGAGCGATTTGGCTGTGCTGCCTTACGCCGAAATTCGCAGCGATAGTGTCCGCTTGTTCAATATTCGCAACTGCAACTATCGGACGGAAACGGATTATGACGTGCGTCACTTCGATCGCGAGATCCTGTTGTCGGACGTGCGTACCATCGACTTTATCGTCGTGCCCTTTAGGGAGACTCCGCTACTGGCCCATACGATGTTGAGTTTTGGGTTGGCGGATGGCGAGCATATTGTTTACTCGGTCGAGGCGAGGTTGCAGAAAGGGCAAAACTACGCTGCGATCGGTGGCGCGATGAACGAATTTGAGTTGATCTACGTGGTGGGTACCGAGAAGGATCTTATTCGGCTGCGTACAGATGTACGTAAGGTGGATGTCTATGTTTATCCTATTCTGGCGACGCCACCTCAAGTTCAAAAGGTTTTTCTGGCTGCAACAGCCAGGGTGAACGAGATCGCGCGGCAGCCCGAGTTCTACGACACAATTACCAATAACTGCACGACCAATATTGTTGACTTGATCAATGAGTTGCGACCAGGAGCCATTCCACAAGACATTCGGGTATTGTTACCGGGCCATTCAGATCGACTGGCTTATGACCTTGGCTTGTTGGCAGTGCAGGGGCCCTTTGAGCAGATTAAGGCGGCTTCAAGAATTAATCTGGCGGCTCAATTGAATAGCGATGCGTATGATTTTTCGCAGAAGATTCGTATGAGGTAGCTTGTTCTATCGTTCCTCGCTAAGGCTTATCGATGTTGCGCGTTTCGGCCTTTCGCAACCCGAAGCGTTAGCGAGGGACCGAGCTACTGCGTCGACATGTCGTGCCATGGGCGTGTAATCTCGAAATGCTCCTGCTATCGGGACGCTGTGGGGGGCTATAAAATCTGTGGTTCTAAGCAGGGTTTGCGTAGGCTATTTTCAGTTACACCTCTCCCCAGCCTAGAAGGCTAGGCTACTTCAGTAACCAAAGGCGACCACAGTGAAAGCGGCATACATCGAGCGGACTGGTCCAGCGGATTGCATTCAGTACGGCGACTTACCCGATCCGACTCCCGAAGCCAATCAGGTGCTCGTCAAAGTCGGCGCGGTCTCAGTGAATCCAATTGATACTTACATTCGCAATGGTGCGAACTATTGGGAGCTGCCGAAGCCATTCATAATCGGTTGCGATTTTGCGGGTACGATTGTGGAAGTTGGTGCCAATGTTACGGGCTTCCAAGTTGGGCAGCGTGTCTGGGGGAGCAATCAAGGGCTGATGGGACGCCAAGGCTGCTTTTCTGAACTGGCGGCGATCGACAAGCAGTGGTTGAATCCCACACCGGAAGGAGTCCGCGACGAAGATGCTGCTGCATGCGCTCTGGTTGCTATCACCGCGCACCTGGGGTTACTGCGCGAGGCCAAGCTGCGGCCGGGAGAGACGATCTTGGTGCGCGGTGGCTCGGGCGGGGTTGGGTCGATGGTGTTGCAGATGGCCAAGGCAATTGGCGCCAAGGTGATTGCTACCGCAGGTGGAGAAAAGAAAGCTCAGCTCTGTAAGCAGCTTGGGGCGGACCATACGATCGATTATCAACGCGGTGATCTCAAAGAGCAGATTTTAAAACTTTGCCCCAGCGGCGTGAATGTGTTTTGGGAGACGCTGCGCGAGCCGGATTTTGACTTGGCCGTGGCTTCGATGGCTGAACGCGGCAGGATGGTGTTGATGGCCGGTCGCGATGCTCGGCCAGCTTTTCCGGTCGGGCCGTTTTACGTAAAGGGTTGCTCGCTGCATGGTTTTGCGATGTTTAAGGCGACACCGGAAGAGCAACGAACGTGTGCGTCGGATATCAACCATTGGCTGGTCAGTGGCAAGCTGCGTTCGCTAATCGACCGAGTCATGCCGCTTAGCCAAGCCGCCGAAGCACATCGGCTGCAGGAAAGCCACACATTGCAGAAGCAAAGCAGTTTGGCTGGGAAACTGGTGCTGAAGATTTGAGGCTTGAGGCTTGAGGCGAGAAACGTTCCCGGAAGCTCCCCAGGACGACATCTTCGTTCGCCGGTGCACTCGAAGACGCTGTATTTCTAGCTTCTAGCTTCTAGCTTTGGACCGGTCTGGGGCAGGGGAGGGGATTCGACTATAATCTCGGAATTCTTCCCAACTCAGCAGGCATCTCAGCAGACTGTTGTCCATGCAGCTCCCGCCGCCAATTGATCCAAATCGCCCGTCACTTCACTTTCGAAGAATGATGTTCCTGCGCGGACCCAATCTCTGGTCACGCAATCCCGTGGTCGAAGTCTGGGTGGATCTCGCCAACCTCAAGGACTGGTCCAGCGAGCTGATTCCAGGATTCAACGAGCGGTATAAGGCTTGGTTGCCGACGGTTATTGAGCATCGCTGCAGTGTTGGCGAGCGGGGCGGATTCTTCCAGCGACTCGATCGTGGGACTTATCTGGCTCATATCCTTGAGCACACGGCGTTGGAATTGCAAACGCTGGCTGGTTGCAATGTCGGCTTTGGGCGGGCTCGTGAGATGAGCGAGGAGGGGGTTTACAAGGTCGCGGTTCGCTATGAAGAGGAGACGGTTGCTGAGCAGTGCTTGCTGGTCGCCCGTGACCTATTGTTGGCGTGCGTCTATGACCAACCGTTCGATGTGGCCGGCAAGGTCAAGCAATTGCAGGAGTTGGCGGATCGGAAGTGTTTAGGGCCCAGCAGTAAAGCGATCTTGAACGCGGCCATTGCGCGCAACATTCCGTATCGACGACTGAGCCAAGGGAGTTTGGTGCAGTTGGGGCACGGTTGCAAGCAGCGACGGATTTGGACTGCGGTTACCGATCGTACGGGTTCGATTGCCGAGGCGCTAGCCAGCGACAAACAGATGACGCGGCAGTTGTTGTCGGCCGTGCATGTGCCCGTGCCTGAAGGTCGCTTGGTTGAAGATGAACATGACGCATGGCTGGCGGCACAAGAAATCCCAGGCCCCGTTGTTGTAAAGCCCCGCGATGCCAACCATGGACGCGGAGTGTTCGCGAACTTGACCGAACGCAGCGAAGTGGTTGATGCGTATCACGAAGCCAAAAATGAAGGGAGCGGCGTAATGGTCGAACGCTTCATTCCTGGCATCGAACATCGTGTCTTAGTTGTCGGTGGTAAGGTTGTGGCGGCTACATGCGGCCGGCCGGTCAGTGTTGTGGGCGATGGCCAGCACAATATTCTGGAGTTGATTGAGCTGCAGGTTAACAGCGATCCGAGACGCGGGGACACAGAGACTCAACCGCTATCACCGATCACGGTCAGCCCCGGGTTGATGCTCATGCTGCGGCAGCAAAAACTGCAGCTGGAGTCGATTCCTGAAGAAGGTCGGGAAGTGATCATCAAACGTCACGACAACTTGTCGGAGGATGTCACTGATATCGTTCACCCCGAAGTGGCTCATCGCGTTGTGTTGGCGGCTCGCACGATTGGTTTGGACATTGCCGGAATCGACCTGGTACTTGAAGACATCTCGCGACCGATTGAAGAGCAACGTGGGGCTGTGGTGGAAGTGAATGCTGGTCCAGGTTTGCTGATGCATTTGACACCAAGTGTTGGTCAGCCGCGTCCGGTGGGCGAGCACATCGTTAATCACATATTCGGTTCTGGCGATGATGCTCGGATTCCCATCGTGTGTGTGGCAGGTTCGCATGGCAAGACGGCGGTGACTCGCATGTTGCACCAAATTTTGAAGCCGCATTATCCAAATGCGGCGCTCGCCGATAGCTTGGGCATCAAGGTGGGTGACTGGGATGTTGCCCCCAATACCCGCTGCGATGACGCTCAAAGCGCACGCGATGTATTGGCCAATCCCGATGTCACGGCCGCGGTGTTTGAGGCGAGTATCGAAAGTACGCTTCGCGATGGCTTGGGCTTTGATAAGTGCGAAGTCGCGATCGTTACCAACCTGACGAATGCAGATCTTGGCGGTGAGTACGATTTGTGGAGTGAGGAGAAGATTTTCGCGGTCGAGAGGACTCCCGTCGATGTGGTCTTGGAGCGTGGGACTGCCGTGTTGAATGCGGCGGATGCACAAGTTATGGAGATGAAGCCGCTAAGCAAAGGCGATGTGATTCTATTTTCAGTCGATGCGAGTTTGGACTCCGTGAAGCAGCATTTGGCGGATGGTAAGCGGGCGGTATTGGTGTCTGAAGATGCTGTTTGGTTGTGCACCGGCGAGCGTCGAGAGCGGGTGATGGATGTCAGCTCGATTGGTACGAGTGTCCCGTTTCAGCTCGATAACACGCTGCCCGCAATTGCAGCGGCGTGGCATTTGGGAGTGCCCGTCGAACGAATCGTTGCTGGCGTTCGCGGCGTTTCATAGCTTGCTTTTTTATCAGGATCACCAAGGTTTCGGCTGGTTAATTTAGTTAACCGAGCCGCGTTAGCGGCGGTTACCAGAGCGATAACCGGGTCCAATGCCGCCTAACGCATTCCGCTACCAATAATCTACGGTCCTCAAGCATTTCGGGTCCCACGTAGCGGAATGCGTCAAGCATTTCGGGAATATTGCGGCAGCCTCGAAAGCCTTCAAGCAATTCGAGGACCAGCCGGCCGGGATGTTGCGACTCGGCGAAGCGTAGGCTGCTAACAACCTCAGCCCTCGTCGCCATTCGT
>JANRMD010000242.1:0-8442 GCA_033761895.1 Pirellulaceae bacterium
AAATCGCCGACGTCGCCTCGCGCTATCTATGATCTCGCGGAGCAATGAGGGTAGCGGAATGCGTCAAGCATTTCGAGAGCGGCTCCCGAAAGCCTCAAGGGCTTGTTGATTATTGCGCCACGGGCAGTGTGAGCCGACGGCGCTAGTGTCGCGAATCGTAAGTTCTGTACCGCAGCTTTTCCGCAAGCGGGCGAGGACGCCCGCGCTCCGGAATACCGGATGTCCCTCCGCAAGAAAATCCATGTGAGTTCCCAAAGTCACCATACTTTGTACGCAAACGGAGGCTTTTTCGGGTGCGCCACCTGTAGTCCGCTATGATTCAACAATCTGGTCCTCACGGAGCGCGGGCGTCCCCGCCCGCTGCCCCACTTTTTAGCATGGCATATAACTTACAATTCGCGGCGCTAGCCGCGGGTGAGCGAAGGAGCAATCGTTCATTACCTATAATCCTGCCAATGCAGAATTAACGCCAGTTCAACTCGCATTGGTACGAGTCAAGTCCATGCACGCACTCAACTTCGAGACCCGGGGCTTGCGCCGACGGCTCACAAAATCAATAAGCCCTTGACGGCTCACAAAATCAATAAGCCCTTGACGGCTCACAAAATCAATAAGCCCTTGACGGCTCACAAAATCAACAAGCCCTTGATGGCTTCCGCTACCAAATAACAAACATGCCAAACACTGACACTGACACTGACACCAAGCCCACATCGCCGCGACGCGTGCTGGTGCGTTGCTTTGTCGCGATCGCCTTGCTCACGATCGTGATCGACACGGCGCCAAAGTCCGCTGTCACTGGCCCGATACAAGAATACCTACGTCCTGCACTGAACGTGACTGGATTGTGGCAAGGCGAGTGGCCGCTCTTCGCACCCAATCCCACCATCAACAACGGCTGGCTGTCAGCCGAGTTTTATCGAGTTGGTAGCACATCACCCATGTTGGCACCCAACGGCCAAACACTTACATGGAATTCGCCGATCTGGTCCGAATTCAGCGCTTGGGATAAATTCTATCGATTTCGACATGTCAACTATTTCAACCGTGTCCCCTTTCGAGGCAAAGAACCGCTCGATGACCTTGCGGACTACATCGCTCGCACTACGCTCGGCCCGGAATTCCAGTTTGTCGAAACTAAACCTAACTTAGATCCTCAGCAGGAGGCAGCGAATAAAGGGGGAGAAGCCATCGAGTTACGTTTGAGCAAGAGTGCAGTGCAAATCGTTATGCCAGAAGATGGCAGTTTGCCCACGCGTGACGAAGCGACGTGGGTTTATGTAGGCTCAGGGCTCGGGATGCGAAAGTACGTGAAGTGAGTCAACAGCGTCGACTTTGGGTGGCCATAGACCGCTTTCTTTTTGAATCCTGCGATCCCACCATTTGTTCGGTGATGCGCATCGGCCATGCAGCCTTGTTGATTATCTGTACGATCGTGTGGATGATCGATCGCGATCTATGGTTCACCGATGCAGGTATGCTAACGGCACGTTCGGCGGCGGCACTGAACCATGGTCAGCAGCAATCTCTGTTCTTCTGGTTTCCTTCCAGCCCATGGTTGGTTCAGGCCTCGCTTGCGATCCTGTTCGTCCAATGTTGGTTACTGCTCTTGGGTTGTTGGTCGCGTTTCCAGATTGCTTGTATCTTCTTTTGGCTGGTATCGTTCCAGCACCGTAACCCGCTGATCTGCGATGGTGAAGACACCGTTTTCCGCTTATTCAGTTTCATGATGATCTGGATGCCGCTCGATCATCGCTGGTCGTTGCTGAGATGGCGTTTCGGCTGGCCTCAATCCACCGCAGGCTTTGAGCATGCATGGGCGTTACGCTTGGTGCAATTCGAGATGACCGCAATCTATGCATCGAATGCATGGTCAAAATTCCAAGGCCAAACCTGGCGCGATGGAACCGCCATCTATTACGTCGGGCAGATGACGGATATGTTCGGACGAGGCTGGCTGCCTGCCTGGATGTTCGAGAGCGAATGGTTCGTCCATCAAGCCACCTGGGGCGTGCTGGTTTGCGAGATGGTTCTGCCCATTGCCTTGTGGCTGAGACCAACGCGACGGATCGCCATCGGTTTAGGGATCGCGCTGCACTTGGCGATCGAGTATTCGATGAACCTATTCTTGTTTGAATGGATCATGATCGTCGGGCTGATGGCATTCCTCACGCCCAACTCCAACAAAAGAGTGGCACGGGGAGCAGCGGGC
The DNA here is from genome assembly GCA_033761895.1 of Pirellulaceae bacterium. GTDB lineage: Bacteria > Planctomycetota > Planctomycetia > Pirellulales > Pirellulaceae > Aureliella. The sequence continues at coordinate 2,213 of JANRMD010000242.1, forward strand.
GATGACGCCCGCGCTCCGTAATGTGCCCAAGCTACGTATCAGACTACGTGCCGTAACAGACTACTTCTTCTCTTTGACCAGTTCAAACTTGGCCTTCTTGAACGCTTCTTCGCCGAACAGCTTTTCGACTTGCTCTTCAGGCTTCATCTTTTCAGCGTCGGCTTTGCAGTTCTTGCAGCAGAAAGCGATCTCGGTGCCGCCAACCTTAATGGCTGTGCTCGCATCGACTTTGCCGCCGGAAATTGGACATGCCTTTTGCTCGTATTGCTTGGTGGCTACCAACTGATGGTTCGCTTTAGGAGCCATCTTTTCCTTATCTTCTTTGGTTGCCTTAGCAAACTTGCCTTTGCAGCCATCGCAGCAGAAGAACACTTTGCCGTCTTTCCATTCAGCTGACTTGTCTTCTTTTGCGTCCTTGTCGGCCGCAATCAAGCACTTGACGTCTTTCAGCGAGACCGTTGTGGCAGCGTATCCGAGCGATGCCATGACCGCAAATGCAGCAAAAACAGAAACCAATGTTCGCTTGCTCATATTTGTCACCTTCTCTCAAAACAGGGGGGAAACACAATTCTCATTGGCTACAAGTATAGCCAATGTAATTTACAAGTGGTAAGTCAGAGATTCAATTGCTTCTCTGGGATTTTTCGGGCACACTCAGCGGCGAAGCGGAATGATAGGAGTGGTGGGGCGGGTGGCGGTTTGGGGGGCAAAGTACCAGTAGGGGCGCGTAAGGTCCGAGTTGGGACGCAGGTAATTGCGGGCTTCGATCGGCTTGCCATCCAGCAACTGCCCCAAGTCGTACAGTACATTAATATTACTGCCGTAGTAGGAATGTCCAAGTAGGCTGCTGTCCACGGCCGTCGCATCAATTGTCTGTACGCCGGGAACCAGCAAAAGTTCGCTGCCCGAATCCCCAGCTCGAGGCCCACGGTTGAAGTACTTGGAGGCGATCAGCGCCAAATCGGTCTTGGATGTATACAGAGTAACTCGATTGCCTTTGGTGACGATCTTGGGCGCGATGTCGTGCTTGAACGTTTCCGCGTCGATATCCGGCGCAGCCAGAACAATCTGGTTGAATTTGGTGCCATCGTTCATCTTCAGCAAAGCGGCTGTCAAACCAACGTTCCCCATACTGTGCGCTACCAAGTTGATGGACTTGGCCTTGGACTTGGCAGCGACTTCGGTCAAGAAGGACTTGATCTGATCAACACTGTTGTTGATGTTCTGTGTGTCGTGCCGATACCCGTACCAATTGGCTTGCGACGGCCAACTGTAAAATACCGGTGCACCTGGAAACTTCAAATCAAACGCCATCTGCGCCGTGCGGCGAGCTGCATCTTCAAAGGAAACATTATAGCCGTGTACGAATACCAGCAAGTTGCTCCCCTTTTGAGTCAACTCCTGCTGCATGTCGGCGAAGAAGGCATCGGGATCCAGCCGATGAACGCTCTTCAGCACAATATGTTTGGTTGGGTCCGGCGTAATCTCCAAACGTAGCAGCAGCGAAGGCGATTCGAGTTCTCCGGTGCGGTGCGACTCAGGAATTGTCACTTCACACACACCCATCTCGACCGTTTCACTCAGTTGACTGCCGTATTCCACGTTCTCAACTTCAGTCACCTTCGAATCTGTAAAGCGAATCGTCTGCACGGCCAAAGCTGTGCAGGCTGCCAGACCGGTGAACGCCGCCAAAGTGTACTTGGGTGACCTGCGGCGCAGAAAGCCAAAACAGCACGTGGCCATAGCGGCGATAGCCAATCCCATCGCGGCACCGTATCCAGGCGATGTCTTTTGTGCGGCTCCAATCGCACTGGTCACGACGCTGGTGGGCTGCCGATTGGTTCCATAGAAGACTTTGACCAGGCGCTCATCAACGGATGCCAGTGGCGATGCCTCCGGTGTTTTCTGAAGATCAGGAATCTGCAACGGCTCTTCCAGCGATGGACTAGCGGCTTCGGGCATCGCTTGAGATTTGTGCGGGAGCGCGGCCGGAGCCATAGCGGCCATTTCTTGTCCACTTTCACGCGCACGATCCATTTCATTCAGTTGCGATTCAGCCACGAAACGCGAGATCGCAAAGGACCCTTCCCATTCTTCGTAATCATCGCCCGCACCAAGATCGGAGGTGATGTAGTCGGCCAACTGTAGCATCCGAGCTCGACCGCCGGTCGGGATCTGCTCGTTCTGCAAGGCCGACAGCAACTGAGGCAAGAGGTTCTCATCAAAGTCCCAGCCGCTCAGAATCGCTTCAAAGAACGGTTGCCCCAATCGCTCATGGGACAACAGATCAATCATCGGGATCCAATCGGTCGGATGCATCTGCGAGGCCACACGCATACATGTCACCCGCTGCTCGTCGGTCGCTTGGGTGTCACGAATCGTTTCGAGCAACATGGGCATGACAACTGGACCGAGATCAGCGAGCGTATCTTCGATAACTTGATTGTTGGAATACTCACTGAGCGCCAGCAGGTCTTGAAAGCTCTCGACAGTCAACCCGGTTAAATGCTTTGCGAACGCCGCGCTGACCCGCAATTCACGCGAACCCTCTGTCGCCACAGCAGCGATCCTAGGCGCCGCCGCCGTGGGTTGGATTTGGGCTAATGCCAGCAGCGAGGCAACACGTAAACTGGGATCTTCCGTGGCTTCAGTCGCTGCTTCTAGTTGGGCTACCGCCGAAGCGCTGGCTATCCCGAACGAACCCAGCGCAGTTGCGGCTGCTGTTCGTACGGACGTCTCCTCGCGCGGATTGTTAAGGATCTCCAAGCATTCTGGAACAGCCGCTTTGCCAACTGGGCCGACAATTGCCAAGGCCCGCAGAACGTGCTCGCGTATCATCGGGTCTTCGTGGGCAAGTTTCTCGCTAAGCACAGCGACGGTTTTCGAACCAATTTTGCGGAGCACTACAGCCACGTCGGATTTCGTGCTGATCGTCACTTGAGGATCTGTGATGATCGCGACGAGCGGCCCCGTTGCCGGAACAGCCACTTCGCCCAACTCCCCGAGCGCTTTGGCACACGCTACGCGTACGAACTCTTCCGTGGAGTTCAAGCCGACCATCAGTGGTCGCAGCGCAGGCGCAGCTTGAGGACCAAAATTCGCAAGTGAATTTGCCAAGTCGACATACTTCGCATCGGAGTCTTTCAGCGATGTCAATTGACTGACCAGCGTCTTTACCGCGTCGACTGAATTGGGTGCATAGGTGTGTAAGTGGAAGGTCAGGCTCTCACGCAATGGTTGCGATTCATCCGGCAAATTGATAATCGCCAGAAGAGAGGCATGCGTGGTGGCAGGTAACTCTCCCAGCTTCGCCATCGCCATTTCCGCTTCGACTCGCAAGTCCTCCAGCTCGGCGCGATCGAGCACAATCGCCACCAAGGCCGCCTGGGCTCGCGCACGATCGACTGTAGTTTTCCCAAGCGATTGCAGCGAGGCGCTGCGAACCTCGAGCGGCAGTCGACGATTGATCGCAATATCCAGCACACGTTCGAAAACTTGCCGGTCACTAGGTTCAATGTTCGATAGTAAAATCTGCGTCCAGGCAGGTAGTTGATCATCCAACAACCGCATCAACACTTTTTTCATGGCCGACCGACCGCTGTCACCCCAGCAATCCGAAGCAATCTCCAACAGGTAGTAATCGTTCTTCGCTAGCACGCTGTAAGTCGCTTCGAGCAGGACTTCGGGTTGATTGAGGTAGTTCGCCCGGACCGATTCGATCAACAGCAATGTTTGCACCCGATCCGCTACCGCAAATTGTTTCTGCAGTCGCGCGATCGTGGTTGCAGTTGCCGCATCCGGTACGGCAGCGGCTATCTTCGTAGACGCGGCGTTCTTGCTCGATAATTCACGAACTTCGGCCAGCGCTTCAAGAGCCGCTCGTACCGCCTGAGCGTGACGTGGCTGATGATCTTGTTTGGCAAACCGCGCAAGCGTGGCTTCAAGCGACGTGATTACCGAGCCCACTTGTTTGGTATCGAACAATTGTGAGCTTTCGATCCGTCGAGCTATTTTGGCAATCGACCATTCAGCCGAATAGCGAACATGCTCGTTCTTGTCAGCCAGAACCGGCACGAGTGCCTTTAATGTGCGAGGCAGATCCGTCGCAACTTCCCCAAGTGCATATGCGGAATACAATCGCACATCGGCATCGGTGTCGTCCAAACATGCAATCAGCAACTCAGTCGACGAAGCAGCCGCCTGGCCAAGCTTTGCAAGTTGCCCCGCCGCTTGAACTTTCTGAGTCGGAACGGCGCTGGTCAGCTGGCGCGTGAGCCTCGCAAGCTGCGCAGCTTCAGGTTTTGTTTCCTGCGCCTTGAGCGGTAAATTGAGGGAGATGTTGAACGGCAGCGCATTCAATGCCGAAATAGCGACGAACAGAACCGTCGCCATCCATTTCGCAGACATTCTAGGTTGAAACAAGGCTGAGCCTCCTGCTCATGTAGTGTGTCGCATCGCTGCACAATCGCGACGGTATTCCCGAGCTGGTTTTCGATTTTTGGTAGCGGAATGCGTTAAGCATTTCCCGTGTCTCGTAGCGGAATGCGTCAAGCATTTCGGGCGTAGGAAACCTTCCAGTCTCAACGCGGTACAGGAGCAGGTTCGTTGTTCATGCCCTGTAAGGGAACCACGTTGGTCGGATTCTTGGCGATTGTTTGTTCACCGCTGGCGGTCACCACAGCCGACGAATCGCTGCGCGGTACCCACACGGTTTTCATATTGCCTTTGCCGGAAACAAAAATCGTTTTCTCATTGGGGACCTGCCGACCATCGGGTAGGGTGTAGCGAATGAACACCAACACACGATCCGCTTCGGGGTCTGGGCCATTCCAGGGCAGCGTCAGGTGAATTCCTTGACTGGACCCGATCGGTTGGAATTTCGATTTGACCTCGTTGGCTGAGTAGTTCCAACGTCCGATGCGCGACGAATCGTTAGGGCCGTCTTGTGTCATTTTGGCTGGATCATGCACGGCAATCTCCAGGGTACCGAAGGTTGGGACCAATTGCCCTTCCACGTTTTTGGGTTGCAGCACCAAGTACAAACCGTCATCATCGCTTTGGTCATCAAAGTTTGCAGCGCGCGAAAGCGATGGATGAAAGGCGAGCTCAACGATCCGCATATCCGAGGGCTTCTCCGCACCTAACTTAAGCTGGGCTCGATCGCTGCGGTTGCTTGCCAGTTGATTGGGGACTTCAATTCGGCTGAGGTTGAGCTCCAAGTTATTGGCTGGAGCTGGATTGTTGGTCGCGTTTGGCTGGGACGCGTTGGAACTGAAATTTTTCAGCACGGGCATACCAGGCGGTAAGGGCGTGCCCGGGGTAATGGTAATCGGTGTGCCAGGATCGATGCTGGGAATTTCCAATGGATCGTTGGGTGGTTCGACCTTTGGATTTTTCGGCAACTCGGGCAGCGAATCTTCCAACTGTCGTATACCTTCAGTGGCTCCAGGTGGTTCGAGTATCGACTCTTGTTTCTTTGGAGGAAGCGTGTCAGTGCCCGAGTTCTGCGCAGGAGAATCAGGAACGGGTTGCGGAATAACTTCGTAGCCGTTCTCACGCGGTGAGAATTGCATGGGACCGGAAGAGCCAGGGGCCGCCTGCTGGCCAGATTTGGGCGCTAGCAGTTGCCCCAAGCCACGTTGTTGTGGCTGAGCTCCTGGAGCTTGGCGGAGTTTTTCGTTTTCCTCTCGAAGACTGGCGAGCTCTTGTTCGAGAATGTGGTATTCGTTGTCGTAAAAGTACAATTCGTCTTCAAGTTGCCTGATCTCGGACGCCATGCTTTCGACATAGAGATCGGAGTATGCTGCGTTGCGACAGCCGCTGGGGGCAACAGCAAGCAGCAGCAAGAGCGTACCCTTAAGGCCGCTGTTGCGCGTCGGTTTTTGGTTTGGCGTGAGATTGCGCATCTATCCGTCGCTTAGCTGACTTGGGCGAACTTGAGTCCAAATACGAAATTGACACAATTTTTTCGCAAGTAGACAAGTAGCCAATCCAGCAGCCCCACGTCAAGCTCACCGTCCCGCGCTCAGGTAACCGCAAGCCCTTATGCTGTCAAAACACGGAGCAGAGTTTCGTACTTGCGAAAAGGGCTCTCGTTCCCAGGCTCTGCCTGGGCTGTGCGACAAATAGCAATAAGACAGAATCCGATTATGTAACTTTTGTTCCTCTTCAGGCAACACAGTCACGAACGAAGGAACTCCCCATCGCCCCGGTACTCCGGGGAGAGCGAC
>JANRMD010000243.1:0-4037 GCA_033761895.1 Pirellulaceae bacterium
TCGCTGCTCTTGCTCTTCAGCCTCGACCAGCATCGGTTTCAACCATGGGCTTACGAACTTGGGTTGTTCTGCGTTATTTGGCTGGGATGCCGCGAGCCCTCAAGCATGCAGTTGATGCGAGTGCTGTTGATCAGCGTCTACCTTTACTCGGCACTTGGCAAATTAGATTTTGAGTTTCTGCATACCGTTGGCCAGCAGATGTTAGCTGTGGTTGTTGGAACGGTGGGAGTTGACCCGCAGGACTTATCGCCAAGTGCTCGCTTGGGCATGGTGGCGGTCTTTCCCTGCATCGAGTTAGCCGCGGCGATTGGATTGGTTTGGACTAGGACTCGCCCGTTTGCAGGGTGGCTGGCCATCGGCGTGCACTTGGGACTGGTCGTAATTCTTGGTCCGCTGGGCTTGAACCATCGGTTGGGAGTCTTGGTTTGGAACGTGCAAGTTGCCCTGCAAGCCTACTGGTTGTTTGTGGCTGGCCAAGGTTCGGCTAAACCGACTGAGTCCCCTAAGCCCAGTGTTGCTGAGCCCAGTGTTGCTAAGCCCAGTGTTGCTGAGCCCAGTGTTGCTGGGGCGACCAAGCGCAGTTGGTCGGAGTGGCTGGTCACGACCGCGATTGGTGCTGCGGTCGCGTTGCCCAGTACCGAGCGATTGGGCCTGTGGGACCACTGGCCGAGCTGGGCGCTATATGCACCCCACAGCAGTCGCGTTTATCTCGAGATTGCAGCGCCCGCCGTAGAACGCCTGCCAGCCGACTTGCGCAGTTTGGTTCAAGAGCCGCCTGCAGATTCTGAAGAAGTTGTCCTGTGGTTGGCGATTCCCATGGACGCTTGGTCATTAAAGACGCTCGATACGCCGATCTACCCGCAAGCTCGTTTCCAATTGGGTGTTGCGGAGAAAATTGCGCTAGATATGAATGCTGGCTTTCAAGCACGCATTACGGTACTTGGAATCTCCTCTCGATTTACCGGCGTTCGACGCACCACTGTTTATGATGGCTTGCCGCAGCTAACCAAAGCCCGTCAGCCTTACTGGATTAATCACCATCCGCGCAGCCATCTTAAGGCCCCTTAAGCAGCCGTTTGTGTGTCAATCTTCCGGGTTAATGTTCATTTAAGTTCAGTGTCCTGCAGCGTCTTTATTGAATTCAATTCAATACCAACGATTACATTTCATATAACTCACTTCGACTTTCGAAACTGACGCAGCAAATCCGAGTTCAACCTAAGGTTCCCGCTAACGAACTCGAATCGAAGTTTTGAAATGTTAGAATTCCAACTAACCTCGAACTCAACTGGCACGATGCATCTATGGCTGACTGCCCTGCTCTCTTTGTCATTTCTACTGACGGTTGTGTTCCTGCTGCATTTCGCAAGCGGGCGTTTCGCACTGAGCCCGAAGTACGAGCGCTTGAGCAAGTTGCTGCTGGCGGTTATGGCAAGCTTGCAGATTCTTGCTTGGCAGCTTTATCTCTATAGTGATTCGCATGACAAAGTTGCGTTGTGGTGTTTTCCAGTAGCCATAGTAGCCGGTGCCATCGTTTGGCGGTGCACGAGCGAATCGATGCTGAGTTATCCATTTTTGACTCGCGTTTTACCTATCGCGACTTTTTTCCTCTCCCTCATCGAACTTGCGGGCTTTGCACAAGCCACCAAGCAGTTTAGTGAATCAACCATTTACGACTTCTCCCGTGCTGTGGCTGGCAACATCGGCAGCCCAGGCCGATTGGTCGACAAAGCAACGGTCTGTGGAACGACCGACCGTGGGCAACCCATTCGTCTGCTAGAACGTGAGATAACCCCCATCGCATTTGAGGAGTATATCAAGAAATGCCGTGCAACTATGGATGTGTTAGCTGAGCGAGCCATGCTGCGGGCGCAGCCCTATGCCCAATCCAATTGCCACGGTTGGGTCTTCACACAAGGCCAGCACATTTTGAAAGGTGAGGATGTCCAATGCATCTTGACTGACAACAACTACATCGAAGTGTCGACTCCTCAGGCCAATGACATAGCCGTGTATCGGAGCGACGATGGAATGATCCTACACACAGGATTGGTGCGAGGTTCTCTTGAAGGTGCAACTATTGTTGAAAGCAAATGGGGCATCGGTGCTCTATATTTGCATGTGGCCGAAGAGCAGCCTTATTCCCCAAATATCACCTACTACCGCACGGATCGTCCATCGCACGACATCACTATTGTGCGTAAACATCAAGAGGCTACCACCAGCGATAGCCTACTTGCCGACCAATTGATCGATGATAGCGTCGAGCGAGCTTTTCTCGATCCCCATTTTTGCAGCAGCCAAAGCGAATAGCCGCTTCTCTACTTCTGAAAGTCGCCCGTCGGCCGCCATCATCCGAATAAGGTCCGAGAGCATCTGGTTCTGCTCCTGCCGATCGACCGGAAAAACCAGCTTGGCTTTGCCGCTCATCGCGAACGAGATCGCGGATTCAAGATCCTCCTCCGCTAAGCCGAGTTCGCTGCAGCGATCGATGAGCAATGCAATTTCTTGTTCGGTCAAGCTCCCGTCAGCAGAAGCCATAACGACCAAGTTTTTTAAGTGATCCAGTTGTTGCATGGGAGACATCTATCTACGGCAAGCGATAAGCGAAGAGTTTAGAAGAGCCTATTGTGGTTCAAAAACGCCTAGTTTGCTAGTGCCACTGATTCTCAAGTGCTGGTTGTGCTCCCCATCTGGCGGACGAGTAATTCCATTGCAAAGTTGCGTAGCAATTCCGAGCATGGCGGGATGCCATGCTCGTTGAGCTTTTCAACCTACCTGTGTACCCGTGTTTACCGTCGCCCACCGATAACAGCCACCATGAACCCAATTATTCCCAAGCCGATGAAAAACACCAAGATGCCGAGCAGTATCCAGACGATGATCGATGTTTTGTACTTGATGTGAGGCGTGGCAGCGATGACTCGTGCGTACTCGGGTGAGAAGATGTAAACGCCTTTCTGTGATGCAAGCAAGTAAAGGAAATAGGCGCTAATCAGCGTTCCAATCGGAAAGCCAAGCAAGCCAATACAAGAAAGCACAACCCCTCCAATACGACTCCAAGGTTTCAAGCTGCGTAGGCCTTGAGCGAGAATAAACTGAACCGTGGCGAACGCTCCTGCAAGTATCCCAACCACAATCAAAACGGCCCCAGCTAACGCGCCCTCACCTGGATTACGGCTGGGTGTAACGAAAGCAGCAACCCCACCCACCAAATATACAACGGTCAAAAGAAATCCAATAATCGCACCCAGCAAATACAAAACGCCAATCGACTTGATGGATGCTTCATGCGACAGGTGAGCTTTACGAGTCGCTTCGTCACCTTCCGCGGGAACGGCAGAGGACATCGCACTTGGGCTGGGAGCGTAAGGATTGAATGCATCCGCAGTCGCGTTAGCCACCAGCGGATTGAAGCCGCCCACTGTATTCGATGGAGCTATAGCCGGAACTGCAAATGGGTCGTGCATAGCAACTGGTGCCGGTGCTGGTGCTGGTGCTGGTGTTGATACCCGTGCTGGTGCTGGTGCAGCAGGTGCTTTGGGAGTTGGTGTTGGCGTCGGGGCATCGCCTGCATCTGAATTGGGCACTACAAGCTGATTGCCGCAGGGGCACTTTACACGTTTGCCAGCCCATTCTTCCTTGACTTTAAACACTTTTTGACACGCTGGGCACTGTAGTTGAGGCATAAGGTAGGACTTCAAAAGAATGGAAAAGAGTGGTCGGGAAGTCGCAGATTATGTCGAAGGTGCGCCACTGAATCAAGGAATTTTGACGGAACGCGGGTTAACTTCTCGCGAATTTTTCTAAAACGCCCGATTTGTAAGGTAGGCTTTAAGAATCGGCGGAAATTTTGCGGCAACCACTGGCGTTCAAGCATCGTTCCAACGGGCTTGGGTAATCACCCAGAGTTTTAATCGAAGTAACTTTCAAAGCAGCTGGTTCTCAAACGCTTTCAAAGCAGTTGGTTCTCAAGCGGTGCCTGTGGACATCCCAGTCGCTGGTCCGGTTTTCTGGAGCGCGGACGGCCTCGTCCG
>JANRMD010000244.1:0-9791 GCA_033761895.1 Pirellulaceae bacterium
GCAGCAGCCGGACCAGGCCGCATATTGGTGATAAAGTTCGGCACCACGGTAGGCGCATTCGGTGCTGCATTAGGATCTTCTACAAACGCAGAAGTCGCAGTTGGCATGTCGTACTCAGGCGCGTCATTGAGTTCAGTGACATCGATCACAAAGGTCTTGGTGGTTCGATCCACGCCGCCCAGCGCCGTACCACCATTGTCGATCACTGTGACCGTAATGGTAAAGTTCTCACCAGTAAATCTGTTTTTGTGAGGAGCGGTTTCGAAACGTAAATCTCCGGTTCTGAGATCGATCGTTGGGAAGCCAGTCGCGGTAAAGGCATTCGGATCAGCACTAATAACAGCGAAGTTAGTTGGATTGCCAAGTTGGTCCACAAATATCTGAGCGTTTTCATCCAAAGCGCTCGTCGGCCCCTTACGAATGCCCCTCATGAAGTTCGGTACGGTCTTCACGCCTTCATCCTCAAGTGCTGGCGTGGAAGGATCGAAAGTGAACTCAGGTGCATCGTTGACGGCATCTGGCAAAATCGTAAACGTTCTAGCTACCGTCTGATTGACGTTCGGTAGACTGCCATCTCCGGAATCCGATGCAATCAACTCAACCAAAATGGTTGGGAATGGCGTGATTCTGTTGACATCGGGGGCCAAGCGATACGTCAAAGTGCCGGATGCGTCAATCCGTGGTTGTCCGCTAGGTCCGTCAAACAACTCAGGCCGCAAGGCGCGAATTCTCGGAGGATCAAAGTTAACTGTTTGGTTCTCAGGTGGCTCCAGGGTTGGTCCCAGCCCTTCGTCTTCGGCGGTAACCGGACCAGGTCGGATGCCAGTGATGAAGTTTGGAGTGATAACGTTGCCGCCATCTTCAACGGTCGTTTCTATTTTCGGTTCAGTCCAATCAAACTCCGGCGCATCGTTCACTGGAGTGATATTGATTGTCAGCCGACTGGTGGAAGTTCTTCCATCAACCGGTCCAGCTAGCGCATCGTCTTGGATCGTAACCAAGAGAATGATCGGGCCACCAATTCGACTGTTGTAATTGGCAGGCGGAGTGTACATCAGTTGGTTATTCACAATTGTCGGTTGCGTCCCACCGGAAGGTGGAACCACAACTGGCGAATAAGCATTGGGTACGTTGCCGATCGGCGTCGTGCCAGAGCCTGTCAGTGTCAGGCTTACCAAGGTATTTGCCTGTGCATTGCCAGTGATCGCGGCAATCAAGTCGTTCACCGTCGAAACGGAAGCCGGATTGCTGTTCAGCGTGACCGTGATTGTAGTTCTCACAACGTTGACCGTGGGCGCTACTCCAGCTCCCAGGTCGCTGCTATTCACATACAGGCGAATACCATATGCTCCTTGGCCTGGTTTTGCTGCGACCCGGAGATTCAGACCCGCAATGCCGCCGAAGTTCGTCGACGTATCCGAGACGATCGAGGCTGACCTGAGGGTCAGATTCTGCGGTCGCTCATTGTCGGCGTTGGATGGATTATTGGTGATTCTGAAGTGCTCTAAATCGTTGGACGTTAAGAACGCCCCCGTCAGATTTACGACTTCATCCTCACGCAGAGTGTGGGAGTCATCGAATGCCAACGGATCGTCATTGATGGGTGCTACAGTAATGGTCACGGTTGCGGGTGCATTACTACGCAATCTTCGATCAACGGCGTTGTACACGAACCTGTCCGTGCCGTTAAAGTCTAGGTTTGGCGTGTAAGTGAACGTTCCATCAATGTTCAGTACCAGCGTACCATTGGCTACATTCACCAACGGATCAATGGCTGGCGTACTTGGGTTCTCGTCGAATACAAAGATCGGTTCAACAATTGGCGGAATGGCCAGCGGATCGTTGTTCGGATCGGTATCGTTGCCTAGAACACCAGCGCCGGTTGTCAGAATCGACAAAATCGAATCTTCATTAACAGCATAACTATCGGCCACAGCCACCGGAGGAGCACCATCAATGACTTCAACCAAGTAATCTTCAACTTCGCCGCCGATTAACACGCCACTGGTAAGTGTGTTACGAGTACTTGTCAGCACGCTGCCCAGTGAGCTCAAGCGGAAGCGAGCTGTCACAAAACCAACGGATGAACCAACTGGTGCTTGGACAGAAAACACATTGGCCCCAGCCTGAACAGGTGTGTTGGTGATGAACTGCTCGCGTGCATCAGCAAAGTCGCCGTCGCCGTTCCAGTCGATCCAAGCATCCAACATGCCTGCGCCCGTCGATTGAACGGTCACGGTTGTGTCGTTGGAGGACGAATTCAAATAACCGTTGAAGGTCACGCCATCTTCATCATCCGCCAGGATGGAAACGGTGCTGCCACTGGCAGATACCATCCCAAGTACAAGATTGCGCAACGCAATCTGTCCGTTGATTGCACCCGCAATGGCTGTTGCCACGGTGGCTGGCGTTGCATTAGTCAAATCAACATTGACCGCCACGTGATTCGCAGAAACTGGTGGGATCGGCAGAGGGGGAGTAGGCGTATACAGGTTCATTTGGAATCGAACCAGGTTGCCACTGCCATCAGTGATGCTGAATTGAGTTCCGTTCAAGGTGGCAATTGAAGGTGGGATAACAAGATCCACATTGCCTGTGGCCAAACGTGTAAGCGCAGGCGCCGTATCAACATCAACGATGTAACCGTCATTGGCAACCAAACGCACGTTGCCGCTTGATGCAGGATCGACCACAGGAATGATGTTATCCAGACGCCCAGCCTTCAGCGCCAAATCAATGGCAGCGACCATCTTGACCGCCACATCCTGCGCAGTATCGGCTGCCCCAACGAATATGCCAATCATGCCGGGTGTCGCCGTAACGTCGGTGTTAAACTCGAACTGGACTGGTGTTAGTGGGTGAGCCACAGTATCCGTGATCGTGAATGTCTGACCATCAGTGATCAGCGCTCGATTAATCGAGAACGACGCGGCTCCGCGTTTGCCCAAAGTCACCATGCCTGTCGAGCCCAAGGTACCCAGCGAAACCAGCGAATCGGTATCGTCGCCGCTAGCAGACGGAGATGGAATACCATCGGTGTCTGCGTCAGCGAAGCGCCCCAAGGCCAATCGTGGAATATCGATTGGCAGCAACGCATGACGCGCGCCATCAACATTCTTCAAGGTCGACACACCTGAACTATCCAAATCGCCGTAATCCAACCTGACATCAGGCATCACGATCGTGAATTGGGTTAGCCCAGTTGCGCGGTTCGGATCGAGCGCATTGCCAGCGAGATCTTGGATTGCACCGATGGTGGTTACAGAGCCACTATTGGTGTTGCTAAACACCACACCCGTCGCGCCGACGACCATAAATGTTCCATCGCCTTGCAGGTAGGCAGTAACGCCAACATTGGCATTGTTGATTGCCGCCACCAACTTAGCGGCGATTTGGAAATCAGTGTCACTGCTGCTGAACGGAATACGCACCGCGCCTGCGGTCGTTATGCCGGCTGGAGTACCACTATCGAGTTCCAGAATGAGCGGACCACCAGCGGTGTTGACGCGGACCGTGTTTCCATCGGCGAAGCGAGTTCCTCCGCCTACAACCACTCTTCTGCCAGCTGCGTTGTTGAGAGTAATCTCGTAAACGCTATCGCTTCTCCAGATACCTGCCAGCGGGGTCAATCGTACCGTATGGCTGTTGCTGTCGTAACCGAAAACATAGTCTGCGCCTGGAATCAGGAAGCGACCGTTTTCAGTCAACGTAATTGCGTTGGCAACCACGGTAGCTTCGTCTGGCCCAGTTCCAGTGCCATCGAACAGCAGCACCGAGAAGAAGTCAAATCGTCCTTCATTGACTTGGATAAAGGTATTGTTGCGGTCAACATCCCGGTTTGCAAAGTCATTGTCCTGCGGCTGCAAAATGATGGCTTGCAGACGTCGCGAATCCGCTCGCTCGACAGCTCCACGATCCTTAAATACGTTGGCGCCAATGCCGCTAGTATCGCTGGCCGTGGCATCATCGAGCGGTCTTTGACCGAACACATCGCGATCAGGCGCCAGGGCTGGGCTTGGCGGCAATCCGATTGTGCTCTTCACCTGCGTTAGGGAAGCCAGTTCAGCCAACGTGTCGAGCGAACTATCGATCGCTGGTGAACCCAATCTTGGATAGTAGAAGCCACCGCTGGTGTTGGCGACAAACGGACTTGCAGGCGCCACGAGAGCAAACGACTCGCTGCCACCCGAGAGATTGGTAACGTTGTCCCAATACAGATTAGCACTGACCGTCGTAACGCCTGCAGCACCAGCTCGATCAATACCAGTTTGCGTACGCGCGATGATGTTGTTCATGATCGTGGGAGCAGCGCCTTCGTTTGCGCGAATGCCAACGTCATTCGATCGCACACCCACAATTGTGTTGTTGAGAATCCGAGCCACAGTCGATGGCATTACCACGTCGCCTGCTGCTGCGGTGTCTCCACTCAACAGAATACCACCTGTTAGGTTCCTGTCGAAGATGTTGCTGGCAATCACAACTCCAGGTGCAAGCCTGTCGGTATTGATTGTCGGGAAACTGATCGGGGACCCCGGTTGGGACGCGAAAGGCGCGCTAATCGAGGTTGGCGGTGGTGGGACAACACGGCGTGTTGCATCGACTTGCACACCAAATTGGCTGCTAGAAGTGAAGCTAGACTGCGAAATGATGACCATACCCTGGTCACGCAAGCGGTTGCCGTCACCGAGGTCCTCGCCGAGCGCGGATTCGTCCCCCCAACGCCTAATGGTAATGCCAGCCGCAGGAATGCTGGACGATCCACCCGTACGTGTGATGGCAGCAGGACCGTGCAACAGTACTCGCGCCGAATTGCTGGTGCGCTGATCAGCATTCGGAGCAGCGAGCATTTCACCGTCGACCGATGCGGATAGCTTCAATCTTGATTGCGCAGTTGGGCTGTTGATCGCATTGCGGACCTTCGTTGCGACTTGCGCTGCGGAGTCGTTGGCAAAGACCACGACAGCAATATTCCCAGGCGTAACTCCAGCCCCTTGTGTGTCACCTGCAGACTGACGAACGTCGAATTCAAAGGTAACTTCATCAACGCTATCGCTAAGCGTGAACGTAGCACCGGCTGAAATCGAAGCCGCCGGGCTCACGTCTAGTCCAAGGGACTGAGTTAGACGATCGTTGGTGCCGAAGACGCGAGGTGGCACGTCTCTAGGATCGGAAGGTGGGCCAAGGTCAAGCAGATTGCTCAATCCACCTTTATCATTGCCGTACTCAGCAGACAGACGAATTTCAACTTGGTAACGACCCAACTCAATCTGGCTCAACGGTGCCTGACTCGAATTCACGAAGCCGCTAGGTTGGTATTCTCGACCGCTGTTGTTGCTGAACAGATTGCTAGCAGGAGTCGGTGTGTCTTGAGGCACAATAGTGGAATTGAGCACCAATTCGCCGCGTTCGGCCAGACCGATGACGACGTCATCCAAGAACAAGCCACTGAATCTATTGTTCAGTGCCTGTCGGCTACGCACGTCCAAAGCACTGGCTGTTGAGTTACCGAACACATCGCCGGATCGAGTTGCAACTTGCAACGGTCCAGCTGCATTCACGGTGTACCGGAACATGCGAATTGTATTGCCGTAAACGGGCCAGACGTTGACGTTGTTCGCTTGGCCAGCTGCGTTAAATCGCGCAGCCAAAGCTGCCCGAACACGGTCACGTACTTGGACAGCGGTCATCGCCTGAGTGACAGCCACCGCGACTCGCCCAGGGGCAACTCCAGGTGTTCCAGCAATCACGCTCGTTGGCAGCGAAGTCGCGGTGTACGTACCACCAGCAGGGGCAGCCGCGCCGGTCACGTTGAGCACGTTCGGTCGAAGCGAGTTCGTAACGACGGTCAATCCGAGCTGCGCTTGGAGTGCGGCTCGAACATTGACCGCAATCTGGCTCGCGCTGTCAGTTGGCGAGTAAGGGATAAAGCCAGCTGCTGCCGGGCCTTGTCGGAACGTTAACGAGGTGCCGTTGATGTTAAGCTGACTAACGCCATCCTGAATGCTCTCAGCACTCGGCAGATCAAGCACTAATCCCAGATCAAATTCAAAGGTGGCTGTATCCGCTGCCGCTTGGTCGGACGTGGCAATCGTGAATGTATTGCCGTCGTTGATGCGAGAGCCTTCAACGGCCGTCAATTCCACGCCACCGAAGCGAGGATCGTTGGTGTAGAAAGTACCCGCAGTGCTAAACTCAAATCTCAAGCGAACATTCTGGTTACCGGCAAAGGCGGCCAGATTCACACGAGCTTGACGCCAGGCTGCCGTATCAAAGGCCTCTTGAACAGACAACGGTGTTGCAAACGGGTCAACGTTCCGGCTGCGACCTTGATCAAATTCATTTTCAGCGTCATTGGAAGAGTAGTTGCCATTGTCGGCTGAGTTATTAGTTACCAGTAATCGCCAGACCCCGTCGTCGCCAGCACCGTAGACGCGGAATGAATCCTGCATGTCATCGTCTGGCGCACTAATGTTTGAGGCCTTGCCTTCGGTCTCAAGCCGATAATTGAAGTACAAGGTTGGCAAGTCAGCCGACGAAATGCCGCGCAGGTCGATTGGATTGCTTTCCAGTGCTCCATGCGCACCGCCAGGCAAGTTGTAATTGTTTTGGTACGCAGGCTCGTCGTAATTACCTGTCCAAGTGCCCGCGTTAAAGTCTCGCTCCCAACCAAAATAGAAGCTAGTATCGCCCGGTTGACGCCCGTTAGCTTGCGAGTCGTCCACTGGTACATCGATTCCGTGCCCTAGTTCATTACCACGCTGCGTGGTCGTGTGCCAGAGATTGGTACCGAGTGGTGAGAAATCAAAACCGGTGGGAGACGGAGCTGCAGTCGCCGAGCGAACGAAGGAAGCTGCACCCGGGAAAACGGGTTGCAAGACACCTGTGGTGCTAATTGCATAGATCGTCCCGTTAATGGTTGTACCAAAGAGGATGTTGGGGAATAAATCTCGCGGACCATTAGTCAAACTCGAGAATTGAATGAGGGCGTTGCTAACTGGGTCACGTAGCAGGTTGGCGCTTGGGTTAATGGTTCCTACTGCGTTATCCCCAGAGCCTAAATTGGTGGTAAAGAACTGGCCGGTATCGCTAACGGCAAACAACTGCGTGCCGATTGTAGCAAGGCCCGTCACATTGCCTGTAGAGTTAAATCGGCCGAAGGCAACCTTCTGCGTTCCGGTTCCTTGAGTTACTGTGTTGCCTGCGCGATCTGCTACACCAGTTGGGTTGATTGCGGCACCGTTATTTGGATCCAGCTTCCACAGAATATTCTGTGTGGTAGTGTTGGTCGTTCTCAAGTCGCCGACATCGTCAGGTGTACCCGCTTGACCATCCGGACCCGGTCCTGGTTGGATAATGTTCCCAGCACCATCGAGTGGGGCTTCTTGGAAACTAAGCGATCCGCGAGAACCAACGCCAAACAACATTAGCGGAGCGTTCGCAGACTGATTAAAGAACGTTAGTCCATTGAAGGTGTATCCCACGTTGTGCGGTACGATCGACAAGACGTTGTTGTTATTGACGGTCGTAAAGGTTTGGATTCCCGACAGGCCGCCTCCTAAGTTGAATGTCAAGCCAGTCTTTGTGTCTGCAAGACGGAAAATACTGCTAAGGCCGTCCGTATTACCATTGGATTGAAACGCTACCAAGTTTCCATTGGGAGCCATGGCCGCGTCGCCGAACGTACCGCCGAGTGGCGTCAAGTTGGAAGCCAGTGTCGCACCGCTGTATGGGTTCACCAACAGAATGGTGCCATCGGATTGAACGGCAAAACCCTTAACGTCCCCCAGAGTCCATGGCACCGCAGTGATATTCGCAGAGTTGGCTCCACCAGCTGTTTCAGCTTGGGTCACGTTGTTAAAGTGATCCGCAGTTAATCGAGCTACAGAAGTGATCGGCTGCAAACGTGCGGCCGGATTCAATGGATTTGCCTGCTGGTATTGCTCTAGCTCTCTCGAAATCAGGCTATTGTTCGTAACGGCTAAGACGTAATCACCGCGAGGTAATTCCTGAGTGCCGATGTAGGCATCGAGTGGCCCGAAAGAACCTCGGGACAAATCATCCAGATCGGCACCCTGCCCAGGTGCGGAACGGTCATCTGCAATATTGGAATCAGTACCCGTTAGTACGAGTTGCATACCGTTACCAACTCGGCGATACAACCAAAGGCTGGTGTTCGGCCCACCGAAGTCGCTGGCATAATCCACATCGATGCTGACCGCAATGTGCGAGTTGGCGGACTTTTGCGTGAGGGTCTTCGCCAAGGAGAACTGATAAAAATCGACATCAGTTCGACCGTTGATTTCTCCAGCCAATGAGAACGCGCCACGATCACTGGCGGCCAGATTTCCAAGGTTGGTGGACGCCCCTGGCGTAGCCCCTTGGACCGCTGATGCGGTACCCAGCAGCGGAGAATGCGATGGTAGACCAACAATCTGCACGCCGTTGGTCGCGAATCGAACATCAGCATAACGAATGGCCGAACCGCCGATTTCGTCCTGCTGCTGCAAGCGTACTTGCAACCGATACGAGCCCTCGGAAATTCCGGCACGCAACAAGCTCTCGTCTTGCAAACGGGTTGGGCTTTGGTTTGGACCAACATTGCTGCTGCGAACACGCACATAGTAAGTGTTCGGGAATCCGCTTGCGCCAGGCAAAAGAACGCGGAGACCAGGATCCTTAGGATTGATTGATTGGAAATCTGTGTCAACTATTCGGCCGGCAACAGGCAATGAATTCTGTGGTGCAAAGGCACTAGAATCCATAGCCTGAACTCTGCTCGGCGTAATTCTGGCAGGATCAATAAAGGCCACTGCAGAAGCTGCCGACTCGGTCAGCGAATTGTCGCTCTGAGCGATGATGCGACCCGCCGAATCAACGAGTTCGACAATCGCATCAAGTGACATATCCGTCCGGTCAATATCGATCCAGACCTGTGTTCCCGCTGTTCCAACGAAGCTGTAGACATCCAGATCTCCTGGAGCTGCGATTGTGCCACGCACCGTAAAGCCCAGTCGCAGGTTTTCGTCGCCAGCCTGTGTGCTGGTCGCCAGACCACCCAACGGTTGCGCTCCAGATGGCAAATCGTTTACACCAACTTCTTGAATTTGGTCGGGTTCCAATTCAATGGCAGTATCAACATTGCGATCATTGGAGAGTTGATCGAGCCGAATACCACGCCAATCGCCTGCACTCGGAACCGTTGCAGCACGATCGTTATTGGTGTCCTTAAGAGCATCGCCAGTTGAACTGAAGCCAGCTCCAATGCTGTCGTCCCGCAGACTGGTCAAAATCACGGGGAAGCCTGGGGCACCGATAACTTGCACGGAGCCGCCAATCCGGTCGGTAATATCCAGTGGAGTTCCCGATGCTGTGAAGCCGACGACAGCGTTAGGGTTGGAGGCCGGTCTTCCAAGCTTGACGACGAGACTCTCATCGGATTGACTCTTGAGCAACAAACCGCCGTAGGTGTGGAAGTTGCCAACAACGATTTCGCTCTGCAACACGTGCACAATGTCCGTGTCATCCCAGATCGACTCGGTAGTCAGCGTAGCGCCACGGATCCGCATGCCATTCACATCATCGTTCAGCAAACGATTGCCAGCAACCAATGGACCGTAGTTGCCGAGACCAGCTGCGATACGACCATTCTCGCCAGTTTCGCGACCTTGGTCTTGAACGGGTACCGACTTCATCGAGTTAGCATCAATGCTGATCGCGGCCGAATTTCTGCCGGCGGTCGCGTTATTGCGAATGACGTTATTCACAATAACTGGTTGCGCACCTTTGACGAA
>JANRMD010000245.1:0-15950 GCA_033761895.1 Pirellulaceae bacterium
GTCTACGGACCAGCCACAGCCGCCGATCGAGTTAACCAAGCAAAGAACATGCTCATCGATCGCTTTGCACAATATGACGTCGGCCAAGGGCGAACTGTCGAAATAGTGCCCAGTTCGAAATAGTATGTAAGAGCACGAACCCGAGGCTTCTTGGAGTTGCGAGTTTCGGGCTGTCGCAACCCGAAGCGT
Organism: Pirellulaceae bacterium; assembly: GCA_033761895.1. Lineage (GTDB taxonomy): Bacteria > Planctomycetota > Planctomycetia > Pirellulales > Pirellulaceae > Aureliella. The sequence continues at coordinate 190 of JANRMD010000245.1, forward strand.
TAGCGAGGGACCGAGTTACTGTGTCGAATTGACGATGCAGAAAGGTCCCTCGCTAACGCTTCGGGTTATGAAGAACCCTACAAAACGTCGAGGGACCGAGATACAGCCCAACATGATGATGAACAAAGATCGCTAGCTTTGAAGTACTTTTTCAGCAGGCTGTTCGAGCTTGAATTAGTGACTTGCTTGCTTGCCGGTCATCATCGGCTCAACAGCTACATCCATTGAGTTGGGGAAAGAATCGAGTGGTTCGTAACGATCAACGGCCCGCAACGCATCGAAATTTGCGATTCTGGCCATCAGCGTCGCCAAGTCAACGACCGAGGCAACTTGCATGGTGATCATCAATGATTGCTTACGACGGTCGAATGTACGTGAGCTCATGCACAGCTGAGCTGGGATGGCCTTGTTGGGAACACCAGCCACCAACAATCTCAAGACATCTTTCTCTTCGTCGGTCAGTTTTTCGTAGTTAGCTTTGGCTGCTTCAACTTTTTGCCATTGGTCGCGAACTCGGATGGTTTTGCGAACTGCTTCGCGAACTGTGGAGATCAGCTCATCAGAATCGAAGGGCTTTTGAAGAATGTTGGTCGCGCCCTGTCGAAGCAACTTGACCGCAGTTGCAATATCAGCGTGTCCGGTGACAACGACCATGGCGACACAAAGATCTTTCTCGCGCAGCAATCGTTGCAGTTCGAGGCCATCAATGTTTGGCATCTTAAGATCGGTTACAACGCAACCGATATTCACGAGAGAGTCGTTCAGAAGCTCTTCGGCGCTTGCATAAGGAGTGCATTGAAACTCTCCGGTAGCATCCAGTACAGAACAAGTAACTCGCCGAACTCCTGGATCGTCATCCACTACACAAATACGATGAACAGAAGCCATTTTGCACCCCCAATTTCATGGGTTTAAGAACGACCAAAATCCCAAGTCGATTTACGCTTTTTAGATAGTATACACCAAAGTCAAACGGTTCTGATGCAGCCATCGCCAAGCTGGATTGTTCAGAGACAAGACCTTGATTATAAGCTAACCTTTTCGGCATTAGCAATCAATAGACTCACAAAAGCACTTCAGTAATTCAGAATATTTAAGTGGAATATGAATAGACTGTAGTGGTTGGCCCGATTTTACGTTGCAGCAGACTGCGGCTACCCTACCCTTAGCTATTTCGTTTCCCCCCCGCACAAATTCAAATACGTAAGTAATGCTTTTCTTGCCGATTCGCTCCACAGCAACCTTAATGTCGAGCACATCTTCAAACTTGGCGCTACCTTGAAAATCACATTCAACGTGGACGCGCGGCCAACTTAAATGCCAACCATCCGCTTGCGGTTCGCAAACAGACAGGCCAAGCGAGCGAAGGAACTCATGCTCAGCTTGCTCCATGTAGCAGAGATAAGATGCAAAGTGAACGATGCCTGCTGCGTCAGTCTCGCAGAATTCAACTCGACGCTGTGTCACAAATTTCTCAGCCATCAGAGCTCCAATCTGCTTCTAGCATAGTTAAGGCTCACGCATGTCTAAACGAAAACGCCCGGCGAATTAATTACCGGGCGCAACGCATTAGTTAATTTAATCGACTTGCCAGTTACGCAGCCAAGGCAGCTTTCACTTTTTCGACGACTACCGTAAAACCGGCTGGATCATGGATCGCTAGCTCGGAGAGCTGCTTGCGATCGAGCGTGATATTGGCTTTGGTCAACCCATGGATGAATTGGCTGTAGCGAATACCGTGTTGTGCACAGGCTGCACTCAGACGAATAATCCACAATCGACGAAACTCACGCTTCTTAACCCGACGGTCACGAAACGCAAACACGCCTGCACGTACCAGCGTTTCCTTCGCGGTTCGCAATAGCTTTCTGCGACCGCCGACGAAACCCTTCGCGCGGTTCAATAACCTTCGCGTAGCTTTGCGTCTTGCTGAACCTTTAAGTGTTCTCATGAGAACGAACTCTCCAACTTAGTAACTCAGGTCCCTGACACAGGGGTTCCAATTGTTGACCAGCCATGTAGGGGAAAAACAATTGGAATTGGTGCAATTGATCACACCGACGGCGCGGGTTACTGCCGTTAACGTCAGGAGTTAAACCCAGGTACTTTGTACAAACCCGCTATGAATCTGCTAACCAAGCCTTCTCAGCTTGGCTGTGCTACCAAAGCTGTTTTACTAGCTCAATTAGTAGCTATTGTGTCGCAAGCAATCCAAAACTTGACGAGTAAAGTGAGGGTGCAAGACGCGCGTTCCACGCAAATTGCGCTTGCGCTTTGCACTCATGCGAATCGCCAAGTGGCTGGTTCCAGCCCCGCGATGCTTCACTTTTCCCGTTGCGGTGACGCGAAATCGCTTCTTCGTCGCCTTATGTGTCTTCATTTTTGGCATGTTATGGTCATTCCATTTTATGATCTGAGCCGCAGTTGCTGATCTGTCTCGGCGTACTAAAATCGGCGGGACCTCCCTTAATCGGCAGGTGCCGCACCCGTTTTCTAGTAGAATCCAGCAAGTTAGCGGCCGATTTTCGCTTCGACAAGCCCAAATGGCTAGTCGCCCGCGTTTTGCTTGCACAAAGTCGCTAGGAAGGCAACCAAGCCCCCCCGCTTTTGGTCTAGACCGGGCCAGATTCGTCCACTATTCGAGCAGTGCCACTAGTGCTCCGTCCACATTAGATTTTGGGGTTAGGCACATTAACCGATGTGCGTTAGCACCGGTTTCCGCAATGTGAAAACCGCGGCTAACGCCGTTCGGTTAATAGCACTCGAGTGCGATCAACCCCGAAATCTAATCTGGACAGTGATTGCCGCGTATCACGAGCGCTGAGGATTCTTCAACGGCTAATCCGAGCATGCGTGCTCCCACCCCACGTCGCTGCGCGAGTTCAACTGAATCGATTGAACAACAACTACCGCAACACACAAACCCAAAAGAGTCGCTCGCATGGTTATAGTTCCCAGAAAATTGTACAGTTGCCAGAAAAGATGCGTCGTGAAGCTCAATACATCTTCAATTGGAATCTATCCGCATTGGCAAAGCAACATTTTCATGATTAAGTAGTGGTTTACGTTATTCCACTACTTTACTAGCGTCACTTTCCACTGATGTTGTGCAGGCATCGCCAGCGAGTGAATCTCGGCTTGCTTTTCATCGATCAACAGTTTGCGCTTGGCGAGCTCCTGAGGCTTGCGTTCGGCGGCCACATCGGTCAACCAATCAGGAACATTGGCAAGAATTACCCCTCGGAAACGCCCGTGAACGATCGCATTCTTGGCGTTGATCGCTTAAGCCACTTTCTTGGATTGCGCGTAGATCGGGCCTACACGCACGTTACCCAAGTTCACGCCCTGGCTTAACTCATCTGCGGAATGCTTGGCGATCTCAACTCCATCAACGGAAACTGCATACGTTCCAGGCGCCAGACCCGAGATTTTCAGTCCATACCAATTCAGATCACTCAAGTTGTTCAGATAGGGCAGGATGGCATCCCAGTCGGAGACAGTTGGAAATGGTAAAGCCTCATCCAGTCGATCGAACTCAATCGAGCCCTCTGACCGCTTTACGTTGCTGACTTTGCAACGAGTTACCTGTGCGTCGCCTGACGAACCAAGTGTAACTTCACTGACCATGGCTGGCGCTTTGAGCCCCGTCAAAATTGCATAAGCCATGAGTAAGCCGCCATCTGAATCGGTGTGGACACTATCTGGAAATGGGTCGACATTGTCTGCTTTTTCCGCGACCAGTTTCTCGAGCGTGGCGCGCGTAAACGCGTACTGATCAACGAATGGAATACTGTTCGAGGCAGCGATCTCCTTCAGCGGTGCGTAAAACTGCTTTTGAGTCTCAAGGTACACCAAGCGGTCTTTGTTCTTGCGCCAGTCAACGGCATTCGGCGAAATCAAAACCACTCGAACTCCAGTATCCTTGGCCATCTTGACCATCTTGGACGTGTTCTCAACGTAGGGCTTGTGGCGTTTCTCATCAAAGCCGCCGTAGCCGCCGTCATTCATGCCAAAGTTAATCGTCACGACAGTCGGTTTCTCATCAAGCACCTGCTGTTGGAAGCGGTTCGCGCCACCAGTCGCGGTATCGCCCCCGATACCTGCATTCATGAAGGACAGCTTCCAGGCCGGAAAACGAGTCGCCAAATATCGCTCGATTTCGCTTGAGTACTGATACTGCTCGGTGATACTGTCACCGAGGAACATCACGCGATCCCCTTCCTTGAAAGGAAATGCGTCCTGAGCAGGCAGTGATCGGCAAAACACTAGGGAAATGACTAGTGCAATATAAACTGTGTTTTTCATGGGTAAGCTCGCATGGGGAGAGGTAAGAAGCAACATTCGCAGTCGCCAAGTATAGTTGTCGTAGCTCCCCGGCACATCCCGCCAAAAATAGGCAGACACCAGAGACAACCCAGAGACATGCCAGAGATAGAGATAGCCTGAGTACCGAGTGCTGCCACGTTCGCTAGGCTACGTAGTGCCCAAGTAAGACAACTTTTCAGCTGCTCTATAATGGGCCTGTTAATGAGACCGTTCAAAAGCACAGTTTGCTCCTGCTGTGTGACTGCCCCTTCAACACCCTAGGAATGTGCATCTTGGTTAACTGTTCACTCCAGCACGGATCCCGAACCATCTTGAAGCCGCTCCAGCTCGCTTCAATCCTGTTGGCCCTAACGTTTGTTTCGCTGACCGCGTGGGCACAAGACAAGCAGCGTTCAGCTGCGGAAACGATCGTTTATTTCGAATCAGGGCGGATTCCAGAACTCAAGCTAGTAATTGCGGGTGAAGGACAACAACGTTTGCAAGAGGCACCGCGTGAGTACACTCGCTGCTCGTTGATCGAAGATGGTTCGACCACGCTCAAGAGCATCGGAGTCAAACTTAAAGGGGCCGCTGGCAGCTATCGTGATTTCGACGATCGACCTTGTTTGACATTGAACATCGACAAGTACAAAAAAGATCAGCGATTTCATGGCATGGAAAAATTCCATCTCAACAACGCTGTCCAGGACGAGTCCTACCTGAGTGAATGGTTAGGTTCCGAACTGTTTCGAAAAGCGGGAATACCGACGCCGCGTGTCTCCCATGTTCGACTGTGGATCAACGATCGCGACTTGGGACTCTACGTACTGCGAGAGGGTTTCGATGGGCCGTTTCTCAAACGCACATTCGGTTCCAAAGATGGCAATCTCTATGATGGTGGATTCTTGCAAGACATCGACAGCGAACTCGAAATGGACTCAGGGGATGATCCCGACAATCGCGACGACCTGCTTGGGCTTGCGATCGCTTGTTACAACCCCGACCCGAGCGTTCGAAAATCCTTGATCGCCGAACGCTTGGACATGGATCAATTCTTGACCTTCATGGCTGTGGAACGCCTGTGTGGACACTGGGATGGGTACTCGATCAACATGAACAACTATCGAGTCTACTTTCCATCGAATGGAAAAGGGATTTTCTTGCCTCACGGGATGGATCAACTGTTCGGTGACCCGGGTGCTGGACTCTACGACCACGCCCCTCCATTACTTTCAGCGGCCGTAATGCAAAATGATGAGTTGCGCACCGCTTACCGTGCGCGTTTGGACAAATTGGCTCCCAAATTCATGCCCGCCGACGCTTGGCTTGCGAAGCTGGACGAGGTTAGCGAGCGGCTTCAACCGGTCCTTGAATCGATTGACCCGAATCTGGCCGCCAGTCATCGAGATCGCGTCAATGAATTTAAGGAGCGTTTCAGTCAGCGGATCGCTGCGTTGCCCGAATTGATTGAGCAGGGAATGCCGGTACCCGTCGAGTTCGATTCTACGGGCCAATTGCAACTCACCGATTGGTATCCGTCCGTTGAAGCGGAAGAGGCAAAAGTGGAGGAAGCCGATGTCGATGGCGTCGCCTGCTTCTCTATCACTCGTGAACCTTTCGGAGATTATTCATCGTCATGGCGCACGCAAGTCCTCTTGCCACGCGGCAACTACCGATTCGAAGCACGCATAAAGACGGAAAACGTCATTCCGATCCCCGACGATCAGGGCCGCGGTGCAGGCCTGCGTCGCTCGCAATCCGGCAGATCCAATGAGCTGACAGGCACTCACGATTGGACGCTGGTGACCTATGAATGGCAAGTCCTCGAGGACCAGCGAAACGTGGAACTACTGCTCGAGTTGCGAGCGCGTCATGGTCGCGTCTGGTTCGAGCGCGAGTCGCTGAAGCTTCATCGACTTGCCGAGTGAGTTCCCGGACCGAAACTCTCTCGTTACAGGGACGTTGCGCTGCCTTTGGTCTGTGTGGCTTTTTTCTTGATCGCTGGCACTCCCGTCAACTGCACAACTGGCGGTCGTTCGCTAAAAAGAGTCACTTCGCTCTTCACGACACTTTCCTGGAACAACATCGGACTGATCCAATAGTTTGCTGCAACGGGCACTTCAACCAACACCGTGACTACGGGCGTTGTCTCGTCGATCGCTTGGGGCGTAACGGTTACCTTAGTGGTCTTCAGCCCCGCGGCTGTCAATAGTTCCGTGGCTGTATCGACTGCGTTGGTAGCCGTGGCGCCGGGCACCATCGCACTGCGAGCACCTTCGTAAGCGGCGGTATCCGCCGTGTGTTGCAGTAGCATAACGCGACTGATCTCAATCATGCACGCGAACGTAAACATAATCACAGGCAAGACCAACGCAAACTCAACTAGCACCGCGCCCGACCGCTGCGCAGCAGAGTTAACTTTCGGGTTGACCCTTCGGTTAATTCGACTTCCAAAAATCATACTCTTTTTTTGCCTATCAGTAGGTTATCAAAGTCGGGAGGCGATTGGCAATTTCTTTGAAGGCGGCATTGAGTTCTGCGGCAGAAGTCGCATGAAAGTGCCTACCCGATCCCGCCTCAGCCACTTGTTGCATGCGGGCGACGTCAGCCTCCATGGAGAATGTAATCGTGAAGATCATGATGTCTTCCTGGGCGGCAATTTTGGCGGCGTAAAGCGGGTCGGTTCCTGTATTGTGAATTCCATCCGTCAACACAATCATCACTCGCGAAGCCCAGGGCCTCGCAAGTTGCTTGTTGCCCAGCGTTTGCATACCCGTGAGAATTCCGTCACCAACATTGGTTGCTCCGCCGTAAAACCGAGCGCTGTTATTTGCCAGGGCAATGCCAATATTCATGAAATTGGATGTTAATGGGACTTCCGTGCGAAAGTCACTACTGTAGGTCGATAGCGATACATGCTCATTGAGACTTGATTTTGTTAGCAACTGCAGGAAACTATCCACCGAAGCGACAGCGTCTTGCCAACGCGACATCGGCGGGACTGGTTGGCCAAAACTCCAACCAGGTGGCGCTGCTGCCGGTGGTTGCAAGTGACTGGCCACTTCATTCACGCCATAAGCCATCGATCCAGAGCGATCGATCACTAACGCGACATCCAACTCGGTTTGAGTACAAATCGCGGTCTTGATTGGTCGAAACTCGATGGGCACTCCCATCGTTGGGAACAGCATCGGAACCTTTACTTTTCCGTTCGCTTTGATGTGAACAGCATTCGGATTCGTGCCTGACACAAAGTTGTAACGTTGATTCGCGGCTTGGCGTGTCGATATTCCGAAGACGATGTCCGAGCCATTGAGCGACATCGTTTGGTTAGCGAAGGGATTCGCCTGCATCAAACGCTCTGCGGCCAGGATAGCCTGCTGCTGACTTCCGGTAACTGCCAAAGTTCGTCCGGCGGCACGCGTCGCCACATCCGTTGTGATTTGCAATTCCGTGCGGGCCAACTCCATGTACACAACGTTGATGGAGTAAGCCGCGATGCCTAGCACTACCGGCAGTAATAAACACAGCAGCACTAAGGTTGCGCCTTCTCGACGTTTTCTATTCTCACGCTTCATCTAAGTTCCTTTAGTGCCAGTCGAGTACTAACGTTCGGCCATGATCGAAACGGATTCGGAGAGTATCTTCTTTTGGTAAAACCAAGCGCGAATAAGCGCATTCTCCTCGGCTGAAACATTTACGGTTACTTTAAAAAGCTCACCAAACTTAAGATCAGCTGGATTGGTAGGTGTGCACACAAGTTGGTAGTTTCGAACCCGCCGTCCGCCAAGGATCACATCGCACTGATCTTTCAGTACTTCGGGTGTCATGCCCGGCATAATTCCAACCCGTGCACACTCGTATGCGGCCAGCTTCAACGATTGACGCAAATAGATCATGCGACACGTTTCAATGGTGCCCATCGCAATCAGAAAAAAGACGGGCATACAAATTGCAAACTCAATCATCGCCGCCCCAGGACGGCGAGATCTCTCAGAGTTTTTGCATTTGTAGGGCATAATTTGCGTCGGCACCTCGGGTTGCACCTGAAAAGGTCGATTCACAACCGTACCTTGAACTTCCGGCGAAAAATGCACGAATTCAGTTTGACGCAAAATACCCACTTCAATCGAGTAACGATTCTCCTGGCTGTAGGGTTTACACGGCCTGCTCCCTGACTCGGAGTTTTGCCCCTAAGTTTCAGAGACTACGGATTTGAAAGCACTTGCTGGAATCACAGCCTGAAGCCGTGCGATCAAGTTGAGTGGTTTTCGGAGCGCGGCAGCTGGTTGCTCAACCTGTCCGAAACCGCTCACAACCTGAGTTCTTGGGTTTCACGCAATATGTTCAGGCTACAGGGCGGGTTCAGCGGGCGAGGACGCCCGCGGTCCGATAGGAGCACCATCCCTATCACGAAAGACAGTGGGTTTCGCGACGGCTCAGCCCAGCGGGCGCATTGGGCTGGGAACGCGTTATACTACTCAAGCCCACCAATCGATGGCTATGCAAAACGCATCCCAACTTATAGTCCCCGTCCCACCTACCGGTCACTCACCGAATCTCGCATCTGAAGTCATGCCATGCCCAGCCTCATATCAATTCGCTTCGCCGTTTTCTTACTAGTCAGTACCACACTAGTCAGCCATCTTTGCGCAGCAGAGCCACTCAAGCGTCCGAACATCATCTGGATCATGGCGGATGATCTTGGGTACGGCGATTTGGGTTGCTACGGTCAAAAAGTGATTACCACTCCGAACTTGGATAAAATGGCCGCTGAGGGACTGCGGTTCACTCAGTTCTACTCTGGTGCAACTGTTTGTGCACCCTCGCGCAGTGTGCTGATGACCGGCTTGCACCATGGTCACACGCGTGTTCGCGGCAATGCGGGCAAAGCCAACCCAATCGCCCAAGCCTTGCGAACCGAGGATGTGACCGTTGCCAAGATGATGCAACAAGCCGGATATCGAACCGCACTGATAGGCAAGTGGGGGCTCGGCGATGTCGGTGCCGCTGAGTCGGGTTTGCCACGCAAGCAAGGCTTTGACGAGTTCTACGGCTTTCTCAACCAAACTCACGCTCACAATCATTATCCTGATTTTCTATGGCGCAATGAATCGCGCGAGACACTCGCCAATGTCGTCACACCAGTTGGCGACAACGGTGGTGGCTTCGCCACGGAAGCCAAGGTCTACGCTGACGATTTGTTTGCGGATGAAGCAATCAAGTTTGTCAAAGCCAACCAAGCCAAACCGTTCTTCTTGTATTGGAGCATGGTCGTTCCGCACGCCAACAACGAACGCAATCGCGAACTAAAGAACGGAGCCGAAGTTCCAGACTATGGAGCTTATGCAGAGAAGGACTGGCCCGAGCCTGATCGTGGCCAAGCCGCCATGATTACTCGCATGGACGATTACGTTGGTCGCATGTTAGCCACTCTGCGCGACTTGGGGATCGCTGAGAATACACTGGTCATTTTCACTAGCGATAATGGTCCGCACAACGAAAGCAGTCACAACTTGGCTCGCTTCAATCCCTCCGGCCCTTTTTCTGGCATCAAACGCAGCTTGACCGATGGCGGCATTCGCGTGCCCATGATCGCGTGGTGGCCAACCCAGATTCAACCGCAAAGGACTTCGAACCATGTCGCCTACTTTGGCGATTGGATGGCCACCGCCGCCGAGCTTGCAGGAACCCAACCACCAACCCATAGTGACTCGATCAGTTTCGTACCAACGCTCGTCGGTGAGACTTCGAAACAACTCAAGCACGAATTTTTGTACTGGGAGTTCCATGAAGGTGGCTTTAAACAGGCTGCACTGTACCAAGGTCGCTGGAAAGGTATCCGCAAAGATGCCCCCGATGCGACGATATCGCTATACGATCTACAAAATGACCTAGCCGAAAAACAGGACGTCGCTGCAGCCAACCCTACGATCGCCAAAGAGATCTCAGATTATCTGTCCACCGCGCGGACCGATTCACCTGATTGGCGCCCACAGTGGAAGAATACCAAGAGGTAACGATACTTCGCGCTGATCGCCACATCCTAACTTGTTAGGTGGAGCGATGACTGACTAGCTAACTGCAAACTGACCGAATCCTCCGGGCGGGGCGTGAAGGTGATTTGCCGTGGGAATTTAGCTGAAGAGTCGTCTTTCCATCGAGTAAACTCAGCCGCGATCAGCGAGATGATTCGAAATAACCCTTCGCTTCGTAAAGCACAGTCATTCAACCCCGAGACCTTCCAGCCATGTCGCGATACCCAGCATTTTCATTAATCGCACTCCTTTTACTGGTCATCAGTGCCAATACCGCGAGTGCACAATTGCGAGCCGGCGCGGCGACGAGCAACATTACGCCCGAGTTGGGATCGGAGATCATCGGTGGATTCGTGCCCTTCCCAGCTACGCATGTGCATGATGAATTGCACGCGCGCTGTTTGGTGCTGGACGATGGAAAAACCAAGCTGGCGATCGTGGTCTGCGACTTGCTCGGCATGCATCGCAGTCTGTGCGTAGAAGCTCGTCGGCTAGCGCAAGAGTCTACAGGGATTCTGTCTGACAACATTCTCATCTGCGGTACGCACACCCACTCTGCCGCTTCTGCTCTTGGCCCCAACCGCTATAGCTCAGACGAAGAACTTACCGAATATCAACGATTCGTCGCGCGCCGAGTCGCGGATGGCGTCAAGCGTGCTGAAAACTTGTTGCGTCCAGCCGAAGTGGGGTTCGGCCAAGTCGATGTGCCTGAGCATGTGTTCAATCGTCGTTGGTTCATGAAAGAGGGAACCGTGCCAGTCAACCCGTTTGGCAAGTTCGACAAAGTGAAGATGAACCCACCAGCGGGCAGTAAGGACTTGATCGAACCGGCTGGCAAGGTCGATCCAACGGTCTCGTTCATCGCGCTCCGTGAAGCTAAGTCAACTGAGAATTCGCAGCCCTCAATGATCGCCGTCTTCTCGGCCTATTCGCTGCACTATGTCGGTGGGGTGGGAGAGGGTGCGATTTCGGCCGACTATTTTGGCTACTACTGCGAAGCTCTGAAAAGGCTCCAAAGCACGCCTACCGCCGATCCTCCATTCGTGGCTCTGATGGCCAATGGCACCAGCGGTGACGTAAACAACATCAACTTTGTCCAGCCGCGGGGCCGCAAAGCACCCTATGAGCAAATGAGCTATGTGGCGGGAGATATTGCGGCGAAAGTCAACGCAACGATCGCGAATCTGACTTGGCAATCGCAAGCCGAGTTGTCGGCGGAATATCATGAGGTGGACTTGAAATGGCGGGAAGTAGACGAGGAATTGCTCTCCTGGGTACAGGAAACCGAAGCCAAAGTGCCAGAGACGTTGAGCAAAAATGAACTGGGGCCCATCTACGCTGGACGCATCAGGAAACTGGCCAGTGCGAGCCCTGAGACCAAAGCCCCCGTTCAAATACTGAAAATTGGCGACATTTGTATCGGAACAAGCCCCTGCGAGACCTTCGCCGAAACTGGGCTCGAATTCAAGGAACGCTGCCCATTCAAAAAGTCATTTTTGGTCGAATTGGCCCACGGTTACTACGGTTACCTGCCAACTCCCCGCCATTTTGAACTAGGCGGCTACGAGACTTGGCCCGGCACAAACTACCTAGAACCCCAGGCTTCCGTAAAGATTATGGACGAATTGATCGAGATGAGCCGAGCTTTGCACCGCTAAGTACCACTTCCTGAGGTTGGACTAGGCAAAACGCACCTGGAACTTTTGGCGACTTTGATACAATGTCGCATTCAAGTGAACTCGAGGACAAGACATCGCTTTAGGAGTCAAACATATGCCAGAATTACTGTGTGAAGATAAGGTTCGCGAGCAACTCAAGCAGGTTATCGATCCTGAGTTGTTCGTCAACATTGTCGATTTGGGACTAGTCTATGTGGTCGACTTAGCCCCAAACACGGAGGATTCAGAGAAGACAGACGTCCGTGTTGAAATGACCTTGACCAGCCCTATGTGCCCTGCTGGTCCACAACTGGTTGCAAATAGTCGCCAGGTGATTGAAGCGTTGGAAGGTATTGGATCGGTCGACATCAAAGTTGTCATGGACCCACCTTGGACTCAAGATCGTATGACCGACGACGCCCGCGATCAACTTGGAATTTTCTAGTATTCAGACGTGTTTGATTTTGTAGGAACCCTAGCGTCCAGAGGTTTGCGCTAGGTTTCAAGACGAACGCACGATTCAATAGGGTTCCTAACTGAACCCGCTACGATTCAATTGATAAAGGGTATTTTTCTGATGCAACCTTTGAGTCCTTGGTCGTTCAGGTTAGCCACCTGCTTGTGCACCATGAGCATCGGCCTTTCCTGCTTCTCGCCTGTCGATGCGCAAAAGCCAGACGCTGAAAAAGCATCGACATCCGATTTGCCAGCGAATGCGGCTGAGTCTCAAGCAAAGTTCATGACTGAGATCCGTCAATTGACCTTCGAAGGTCGACGAGCTGGAGAGGGCTATTTCTCCAAAGACGGCAAGCAGATGGTTTTCCAAAGCGAACGGGAACCCGGCAATCCGTTCTTTCAGATCTATTTGATGGATCGCGAAAGCGGTGACGTGCATCGAGTTTCACCCGGCAAAGGGAAAACGACTTGTGCTTGGATTAGTCCAGCTGGCGACAAGGTGCTCTACGCATCGACTCAATACGATCAACACTCGGAAGCCAAGCAAGCCTCGGAGTACGAACTTCGCAACTCGCCCAACAAACCTCGCTACAGCTGGGACTACGATCCGGAATATGAGCTGGTTGAGTTCGATGTGAAAACTCATGAGTATCGCAAAGTCACCAATGCGGAAGGCTACGACGCGGAAGGTTCCTATTCGCCGGACGGCAAGTGGATTTGCTTTGCGTCTAACCGTCGAGCCTACACGAACGAGTTGAGCGACGAAGAAAAAGAGCTGTTCAAGCTTGACCCGGCGTCGGCCATGGAATTGTACATCATGCGAGCAGATGGCAGCGAACTAAAGCGGCTGACAACCTCGATCGGCTACGACGGCGGTCCATTCTTCTCACCCGATGGCGCGAAGATCTGCTGGCGTCGCTTTACCAAAGATGGCGCGACAGCGGAGATCATGGTGATGAATCGCGATGGTTCGGACCAGCGCGCGGTGACGAAGTTGGGCGCGATGAGTTGGGCACCCTTCTTCCATCCATCGGGTGAGTACCTGATATTCACCACCAACCGGCATGGTTTTGCCAACTTCGAACTGTACATGGTCGATGTCAACGGCGAACGCGAACCGGTTCGCGTGACTTACCGAGACGGCTTCGACGGTTTGCCAGTCTTCACGCCCGATGGAAAGCAACTGGTCTGGACCAGCAATGGTGGAACGCCCAATTCGCAGTTGTGGGAAGCGAGCTGGAATCATGATGCGGCCCGCGATGCGTTGCAAGTCAATTCGACCACCGCAAGCACTACTGAAACCGCTGACAGCTTGGCTCAAGCGGCTGAAGCTAAACAAACAACTGCACCTGGGTTTTCGCCAGCAGACGTGGGGCGACATGTCGATTACCTGTGCCGCCCTGAACTCGGCGGACGCCTGACCGGAACTCCAGGGGAACTGAAAGCGACCGCGTATGTGGCCGCTTATCTGGAGAGCCTCGGCTTCAAACCCGCCGGCCAAAATGGCTCATTCTTCCATGAATTTGAGTTCACATCCGACGTGAAACTGGGCAAGAACAATCAGCTGCACCTGGGCGATAAGGCTTATCAAGTCGATCGGGATTGGCGGCCTGTGTTCTTTTCAAAAGGTGGTGTCGTTGAACCGAAAGAAGTTGTCTTTGCTGGCTACGGAATCGTCGCGCCCAAGGACGGGGATGAAGAGGAGTATGACAGCTACGTTCATCTGGATATACGCGACAAGTGGGTGCTGGTCTATCGGCAGATGCCTCAAGGCATCACACCGAAGCGACGTCAAGCGTTGGCTCGCTATAGCGACCTGCGGTACAAAGCCATGGTGGCTCGCGATCGCGGTGCAGCGGGATTGATCGTCGTCAGCGGCCCGACCAGCCAAGCTCGCAACCAACTTGTCCCTCTAAATATCGATGGCACCTTGGGAACCTCCAGCATTGCCGTAATCAGTGTAACGGATGCGGTCGCTAGTGAATGGTTCAAATTGTCGGAGTTGGATCTGGCTGAAGAACAAAAGTCGCTCGACAGCGGCGAAATGGCCATGGGCATCGAAATGCCCAAAGTCAAACTGAGCGCACAGATCGATGTTGAACCGGTTGCGAGTCGCGGTCGAAACGTGTTGGCGTTGCTGCCCGCTGGAAAAGAAGCCACCCGGGAAATGGTGGTCGTGGGCGCACACATCGATCACCTCGGGAACGGTAAAGGGGGGTCTTTAGCTCGTGAAGACGAAATCGGTGGTACGCATCGCGGAGCAGACGACAATGCCTCCGGAGTTGGTAGCATGCTGGAAATCGCCCAGTACTTGGCCAGCGAACAAGCGAGTGGCAAGTTGAACATGAAACGCGATGTGTTGATTGCGGCGTGGAGTGGCGAGGAACTGGGGCTACGTGGCTCGCAGGCATTTGCGGACGATTTTGCCGAGCTTTACCCAAATCGCATGCCAGCCAATCCGCACGCGGCAGCAGGGGCAGCTAGCGACGACGCTGTCGCGGCTGCACATGCGCATGCCGCGCAAAGTTCGGCTGCGTCACTGTATCCGCAGATCGCTGCTTGCTTGAACTTAGACATGGTGGGGCGCCTGCGAGAGAATTTGATTTTGCAAGGGCTCGGCTCGTCTCCTTACTGGACGGGCGCAATCGAACGCCGCAACGCGGTAGTAAAGTTGCCGCTTACATTGCAAAACGATTGCCACTTGCCGACCGATGCCAGCACCTTTTTCCTGCATGGGGTGCCAATTCTGGCGGCTTTCACAGGTTCACATTCCGAGTACCACACACCGCGCGATACACCTGAACTTCTCAACTACGAAGGCGCGGCCCAAATCGCCAAGCTAATGGCGTTGATAGCTCGCGATTTGGTGCAAGCGGAAACGTCGCCAGAGTACCAAGAACAAGCAGCTCAGCCGGAGATGCGAGCCAACTTGACCGCGTATTTGGGGACTGTACCGGACTACGGTAAAGGAGACATCAAAGGAGTATCGCTAAGCGGTGTGACCAAAGGTGCCCCAGCGGATAAGGCCGGCATGCGAGGTGGTGACATCATCATCGAACTCGCAGGCAAGAAGATCGAGAACATCTACGATTACACCTTTGCCATCGAAGCTTTAAAGGTCGGCGAAGCCATCAAGGCGAAAGTCAAACGCGGAACTGAGGAAATTGAGCTGGACCTGGTGCCCGCCTCACGTCAGTAATCTTCACTACACAGTGGAGCGTCAAGCTTTAATTTTAAGGGTGGCACGCTCTGAGCTCTGCGAAGGGCGTGTCGAATTACGCGGGAACCACGCCCTTCGCAGAGC
>JANRMD010000246.1:0-5088 GCA_033761895.1 Pirellulaceae bacterium
CATGTTGGCGACGGTACCTTCGAGTCCATCGACACTAAGTGCTCCGTCGCTTAACTGAAGACTGCCTGTGGATACCGCAGACCCAACCAACTCTCCATTGACAAAAACCTGTGCAAGCCGCGTTGCATCGTCGTAAGCGAAGGCAGTGTGATACCAAGTGTTGGTAGTCAATCGAATCGTGTCTAGCCGAACGTCGGGTGTATTCCCGAAGTTGTTGATCTCGGCCCGCAGCGTACCGAAGAAGTTGCCTAGAGTCCAAGAGTTGTAAAAGCCAGAGTGGTATTTGCGGAACAAAGTCGTGTTATCGAGAGAATCAAATTTATACCAGCCCTCCGCGGTAAAGCTGGTTGAATTGAGCGATGGCGAAGCGGGAATCGAAATCGTGCCACGATTCTCGATGTTGTTGGGAAAGCCCGTAGAACCTCGCACTCCAAGCGAGATGCCGTTCTCTCTCGCATCCCAATTCACAAGGCCAGTCGTTGGATCAATAGTAGCGCCTTCAGGGCCATCGACCATCGAATATCGAAGTGGCCCCTGGTTTGGGTTGCTAATGCGAGGTTGATACACGAACGTCTGATCACTGGATACTTCGGTGACAGGTTCGCTAGTGAAGCTCGGTGAAACATTGGCAACGGGAGCGGTGACGATGACTGAGAAACCTTGCTCAGCGAAGCCGCCGCGACCATCGCTAGCTCGCACGATTAAGGCATTCACGCCGACTTGATCGGGCATAGGAGCCCAAACGACTGTTTGTGTTGCTTCATCATACAGTGCACCACCGGGAGCATTGAGTAGCTCAAACGTAACGGGATCGGCATCGGGATCGGTTGCAGTTGGCGTGTAACGATAGACACTCGATGGATCGTAGCGATTGACGATGACACTCAGCGTATCATCGCCTGAGTTTGCAACCAGCAAGTCAAGCTTGCTGTCGCCGTTGATGTCCTTAACTGTCAGCGAAGCTGGGTTTTCACCCACCCTTATCAGTTGTGGCGCTGTCAATCGACCAGCACCACGGCCGAAGAGGATGCCAACTTGGTGTTGATCTGGGAATGTAGCGATCACGTCCGGTTTTCCATCGGCATTCAAATCGACTACGGCGACTTTGCCCGGTTCCTGTTGCAATGGCTGAACGATGGGGACACCGAACGTGCCGTTTCCTTGTCCAGGCAAAGTCATGAGACGCTGGCCAGTCGGATCACTGAGAACTGCGTCCAACTTCCCATCGAGAGTCAAGTCCGCAATGACCAAGTCGGCTGCCGCAAAGCCGATCGGGTGTTCCACCACGGCCGCGAAACCACTGGTGCTATTTAGCAAAGTTGAAAGTGACTGCGATTGCTCACTGATTGCAATGATGTCAGGCTTGCCGTCACCGTTAAGGTCGCCGATGGCGATGCGATTCGGTTGACTGGTAAGGGCTAAATCGGATCGCGTGAAGGAGCCTGTGCCATTGTTCGCAAAGATCGAAACGGACTTGCTGACTCGGTTGGCGGTCAGGATATCGAGTGTACCGTCGCCATTGATGTCTTGAAGCAAAAGTGATTCTGGCTGTAACCCTGTGACTAAATCCTTCTGACGAATAAAGGTGTTGTCACCGTTGCCCTGAAGTAGTTTTACACGAGCGAATCCTGTATCCAAGGCAACGGTATCCAGTTTGCCGTCGCCGTTGATATCTCCCGTTGCAACCGACTCAAGCCCAGACGAGGCAGCGAGGACCGTCAGGCGCGTTGCAAAGGAGTTGCCATAATTGATGTCGTCACGTCCGTCTTGGTTAAAGTCGCTGACGAGGGGACTATTAAGTTCATAATTGGCGGTTGTTAGTCCTTGGTACGCGCCGAAGCTGCCATCTGAACGACCGAGTAGTACACCAGTATTGTTCTGATCATTGAAATTGAAGAAGCTGCTTCCCCAAATCGGAATGAGGTCGAGATTCCCATCGCCATTGACATCTGCCGTTTTTAGCCCAGCGGTTTGATTGGTACTGTACTTCGTGGGGGACTTAAACGTGAAATCTCCCTTGCCAAAGAGAACACTCGTAGTTCCATTTTGCGAGCCTACGGCCAAGTCAGGCTTACCATCGTGGTTGTAGTCGGCCACCAAGAGTGCATTGATGGAGCCTTCGACACCAAGACCTGGACTGATACCTGGGTTCTGAAACTCGACGCGAGTGAAGAGATCCGATGCGTCTGTAGAGGTCGCATTGTTCGTTGGTTGCCAAATGGTCAAGCGTTCTGGAGTGTCGATAATTCCGTTTTGGCCGATCGCACCACTATGGGCGATCAGCTCTTTCTTCCCATCGCCGTCCAGGTCTTCAAACGCAACGACTTCGTCCTGGTAGAAGCCACCTCGATGCGGTGTGAAAAGCAAGTTGTCGCGGTCGGTAACCAATTTAAGATTGTGAGTCGAATTGTCGTACAGATATACAAGTAGGCTCTTGGCCGTTGCGAAGTTACTGTGGTTGTTTGGAACTCGATAAACCAAATCCGGATATCCGTCCCCGTTCACATCCGCTGCAACTCCAGACTGCTGCGAGATTGTCCCGGGCGCAAACAATCCTGCAGGTACTGGGGCAGCGGCACGCTGGAAGGTTCCGTTTCCAAGACCAAACAGAGTCGTCATACTGGGCGCATGACCTGGGTTATTGAGACTCGCCAAGTAAGCGATATCCATATTCCCATCTCGGTCAAAGTCGCTTGTGACTAGTGATTCAGCGGGAAAGACACCAAATTGATTGAAACCCGTTTTATAGGTTTCGAAGGAGCCATCGGCGCGACCTTTCGCAACTGCCACTCCGGAGCGGATATTGGATGCGATATCGAGCAGTCCATCGTTGTCGAAGTCGGCAAGTACTTGATTGCCGTTTCCGACTGCGATTTCCTCTGTTCCACTAAACGTTACTTGAGGTAAACGTAACGTACCTGGTTCATTGCCACCTAATGCTATTCCAACTCCGCCAACCCGATTGCGACTGTTGCTGGTCTGATCCCGACCAAGCAGCACATCGCTGACGCCATCATTATTGAAGTCGCCGACACTAATGTGGGGTGTGGGATTCGCACCTCGAACAGAACCATTGCCGATGTCATCCGAGAAGCCCGATTGATAAACGTGGGTTGTGAATTTTCCAGTGCCATCGTTGACGGCCGTAGTGAGTTGAGCGACTTGTTGGTTTCCGAAAACAAAATCTGGAAGGCCGTCAGCGTTCAGATCGGGTGCGTGGCCGTCGTTACGACCTGCCGAGGGGAAGTTCTGCAGTGCATTGCTGTAGTAGATTCCTGGATGTACTTGGATTGGGCGGTTGCCGAGATGCGTACCGTCACCGAAGGTTCCGTCGTTGTTACCGGTGAGCAGCATAAAGTTGGTAGTGGCTGTTGCGACGACGATATCGGTCTTGCCATCTCGATTGTAATCGGCGAGATAACCGCTGATTGGGTTGCCCTGCGGGCCTCTGACGTTACTGGCATCGACGAAATAGATTGAGCTAAACACCAAGTCGCCCAAGGCACCCGAGCCTGTGTTCAGTCGTGTTTCAACTCGCGAGTCGCTGTAGTTGAGTCGCACCGTATCGAGTTTTCCGTCACCGTCTAAATCTGCGAGATAGCCATCACCGCTGTTGTTGTTTGGGTTTGCATAAAACGTACCCGTCGAAAACTTGCCTGTTCCATCGCCAAGGCGAACGTTGGTTCCTGTCCGAAACCGTCCATCGCGTTGATATTCATAGGAGACCAAGTCCAACTTACCATCGTTGTTCATATCACCTAATTGCGATGAGTAGGTGTAAGTGAACGCTTCGTTGACAGCTGATTCGACTGGTACATTGTCAAAGCTCCCATGCCCGTTTCCGATATAGACCAGTGCTCGGCTGCCCAAGGATTGAACGGCCACGAAATCCATTCGACCATCACCGTTCACATCGCCAAAGCGAATGGAATCTGCTCGATTGGAAACGCCCGATCCCCCGAGCGTCGCAGGAGGCAATTGAATTTGCCAGCCTTCGCGAAAGGTACCGTCTCCATTGCCAAGACGTACTCCGACCGATCCGATATCGCTGGGACCGAAGTCACTGCCATCGGTGTCGACAGCGACAGCGAAGTCAAGGATCCCATCAGCGTTCACATCCGCATGGATAACGCTCAGAATATTGCGTTCGTTATTGGTGTAGGTGTTTGGAACGAAGCCAAGGTTAACAGCAGCACCGGTGATGAACGGCGTACTGAACTTGCGGGGATTGATTTCGCCAATGCTAACGGCTTGTGTTGTGCCGAACTTCGCATTGTCGCTGCCGCTTAGCAATCCGAGTTGTTGTTCGCCGGGGTTGGCTGTGATGATGCTCAGCTTGCCGGTACCGAAATCGCCAGCGGCTGCAGCAATTGGGGACGAGCCAGTGGCGTAGGTTAGAACTTCAAAGGGGCTGACGACGGACGCATCCGTGATCGGCGTGCTGGTGAAAGCGGGTGGGCGGTTTGCAACCAGGGCTTTGACTGAAATTGAGAACGATTGCTGGACGCTCAGGCCAAACGGATCGGTGGCCTTGATAACGACTGCGTGATTGCCAACATCATCGGTGTTGGTATTCCAGTTAATCTCGCCCGTTGTTGGGTTAATGGTTGCCGCTTGTGGTCCTACCGCAATGGTATAGACCAGCGGTTGGTTGTCGGGGTCATTGGCGAGGGCGGTTGTGCGATAAGACTTGCCGGCTTCAATTTCAGTCAGCGGCGTTGACGTGAATCCACCGGGCGCTTGATTTAACTCGGCTAATACAGTGAGTGCGTAGGTGAACTGCTTGCCACTTTGGTTTTTGAAATGCAGTTCTCGCTTGTCAGTGCTTTGGCCTGACGACAACCAATCGCTGGTGTTGGAGCGTAACACGAAATACGGCCGCCCTTCCAAATAGCCATCCGGATTCAGTACGCTAACATCAAGCTCAGAGAGGTTATCAACCACTACCAACATGCGGCCCGAAATCGCACTTGTACCTTGGTTTTGCAATTGTATTTCGGTCGATAGCACTGTGTTACCTGAGTGCATTGCAGTGCGCCCGTAGGTCGCTACTACGCTTGACGAAACATCAACCAACAAGGCTGGATC
>JANRMD010000247.1:0-14164 GCA_033761895.1 Pirellulaceae bacterium
TGGGGTAAGGGGACTTCTGCGCTGACGAACCGAAATTCGGTCATTCCAGACTCAAAATGATGAAATTATGCACCGAGGCGCCCCGCTACGCTAAAATTCATGAGCGTATGCAATATCCGGGCTAGCCGCGGGTGACCGAAGTAGCAATCGTTCATCGTCAATAAACCTGCCAATGTAGAATATCTTTCAGTTCAATTTGTATTGGAACGAGCCCAATCCATGCACGCACCAAATTTGGAGACCCGCGGCTGGCGCCGACGGCTCACAAGCTTTCGAGTACGAGTACGAATAAATGCGAAACTCGCAACATCAAAACTCGTCAGCTAGATCATGAAGAACATCTCACCGTCGGCTGGGTTGATCGAGTCGCCGTGCATGCAATGCGCACAGCGGCTACTGCCGATCTGCTGATACGCCCAACTGACGGCCCCCATCGTGGCAGACCACAACTGCTGGTTCTCGCGAAAGACTTGACCTCGCCCAATTTTATCTACGATGCCGACGGCATCGAGGGCCGCGAACACATCATCGCGAATGCCCGTCAGGCCTACTTTGATTTCTTGGGATTGAAGCCTGTCAAGAAAGCTGCCGAGTTTGTGGAGGCAGACAGCATCCAGGTTGCGAACATGTTTAAGTCGTAAAAGGATGACCTTGACACTCGAGCGAGCCAAATCGCCTTGGCCCGTGTGAGTAGGTTTAACTTCGTTTTCAATGCGTTCTAGCAGATCTTCAAAATCGGGCGAGGAGCCGAAAAAGAGCTCCCCTTCAAAATTGTAAACGCGCACAAAACTGCAACGCGGATCATTTGGCATGCGCTCACGAATCAGTCGCTGCGATGTGACAATCAGCTCGGTCATCTGCACTTTGGCCGCTCTTGGCACATAGAACAAGAATGACAAAAGCACGCCGATCAAGATACAGTACTCGATCGATACGAACACAGCTGCTAGGGCGGTCGCAATCACGATCACCGCGTCGAAGCGAGTGGCTCGAATGTGATACAGCAGGTCCGGAAGGTCAATCATGCGAGTTGCCGTTAGCAACAAAACACCGGCCAATGCGGCTTTGGGAATGTACTGTGCCAGCGGAGCGAGTCCGATGATGGTCAGGGCAACCATGCCTGCGCAAATGACCCCCGACCACTGCGTAGCAGCACCGGCCTGGAAATTGATGTACGAACGCGTCAATGAACCTGAACCGGGGAAGCAGTTGAAGAAACTACCGGCCAAGTTGGCCACCCCTTCACTGAGGCACTGTTGATTGATATCCAGTTTCTGGCGGCTTCTCGCGGCTAAGCTCTTGGACATGGCAATCGCTTCCAACATGCCCAGTAAGGCGATCGCTGTTGCGCTGCCTGCGAGGCTACGAATCAATTCAAAGTCCCACAGCGGTAATCCAAAACTTGGCAGCTTGGGCGGCACCTTGTCGACCAATTTCACGCCCTGTGAACTTAGATTAAAGAACCACACCACACAGCCGGAAACAATGATGGCCATCAACAGATCCGGCAAGAGGATCTTGAACCGACGATTGATACTGCGAAGACCAAGAGTTATGGCAATGGTGCCTGCAGCAATCGCAGCTGCAATCCAGTTCACTTTGCCACCCTCGGTCATCGTCATCCAAAATCGCTCGAGAAAATGAGCATGCTCCAAGCCTTTGGGCTGAGTGAGACCGAGTGCATTCTTGAGTTGGTCGAGAATCAGCAGGACCGAAGCACCAGCAGTGAAGCCTACAATGACGGCATGGGATATGTAGCGGGACAAGTCACCCAGTCGCATGAGCGCGATCGCGGTTTGAATGCCACCCACCAAAAACGCCATCAAGATAGCCGCCTCAATCCAGCGCTCTTGGAGAATCTCGACAGGCACAACACTCAACGCGCTCAGCATCGCCAGCGAGATAACATTGGTCGGCCCATTGATCAGCTGTTTCGAAGACGCGAGCAAAGAACCGACCACGGTCATGACGATCGCCGTGTATAGCCCATACTCGGCCGGCATATTGAAGATCATCGCGTAAGCAATCGCCTGCGGAACGGCCACAGCGGCTACCGTGGTGCCGGCAAATAAATCGCGTCGAAAGGTATCCAGCGAGTATTCTCGCAGCGATTCGATGGCAGGGATGTAGCGATATATGAAATTGAGCATGGGGGCGAACCCGCTGGTAGCTCAACCCCTTCCGGAAGTCGAATCAGAGTGGCTACTTGTTTGCGTAGTGCCCAATATAGCTCAGGGCTTCCAATGAGAAACCGCCGGAGTCTGAAAAGGGCCCTGGAGCGAGTTGGCTTGTGTCGATTAGACCGACGAAAACGGTTTTGCGGTCACCAGGACAATCTTGAACGCCGAACAGGACGTTTGCCCACCACTGCTGACGAACCAGACCCGATCAGGCGACAAAATCGCCCCGCAAGTGTAATATCTGAACTGTCTGGATCGGCTGCGATTCGGCAAACACAAAAACTCGAGATTGATGTTCTGCATTCGACAAGGCTACGCATGAAACAAGTGATCGCCATCGTTCGACCTTATTTGGCGGAGCGAGTGCTCGAAAACCTTCGGCTCGCTCCTCTCGAGGCGCTGTCCGTCCGTGAAGTTCAGGGATTTGGCCGCCAAAAGCACTACCTGGCTGATTACAGCGATAGTGAGTACGGGCTGGCGTTTCTCCCCAAAGTTGAAATCACGATGTGGGTCGAGGACTTACGGGTTGAAGAAGTGATCAAGCGTGTAGTAGAAGTTTCGCGTAGCGGACGAATGGGGGATGGCAAGATCATGGTCCTACCCATCGCTGGATTTGTAGACGCTAGTTCTGCCCGCGAGGACTGACCGTGTTCTCAGAATGTTTCGGTCAAACGTGCGTGCACAATTGTTCGCCGATATGTTGCCCTAGCCGCCGGTAACTTTCGAATTGTGGTTCGTCGAAGTCCTGATCGAGGGTTGTTTCGTTAGGAAAGTCGGGGTGCGTGGCACGATAGTTCATCAAGTCTGCGGGTTCATCGCCGGTCATCGTAAGTCGAATGTACAGCAGCCAAGATTGTTTCCGAGCATGCCAACCGCTTGTGGCACTTGTCTTCGCTGGGTAATGGACTCGCAGGAGCGTAGCGTGGCGTTTGGCATTCGGCGATTCTTTGGTCGCAAGCAAATCTGCGATGGAGCCAAGCACGTTTTGGGCATCGGCTGGGATTCCTGGGATAGGCTGGTTAGAACTACCGTTTGCTTCTTCAAATTCACAACCAAAGTCGATTCGAGCGATTCGCAACAACTCTCCCAGACCCGTCCCCTGCTGCAAGCGGTCTTGCCCACCATCGATAGCGATAATGTAGGGCACTCGACGACGCAAGAGCTCGTACACTCCGCTATTCTCGAAGTGGCCGCCGTCGGACAAGTAGAAATGCCGACGCCATGGGCCACCAAAACGTCCACGTAACTCGGAAACTAATAGCGACTGAGCCGTCAGGAAGCGATAGCACAGCCGCTTGATGTACTCCGACTTGGAATGCAGCAAGGGGACACGGGCGCGATTCCCCGCCCAAAGACCAGAGTCCCACCAATAGCCCAGCCGCAAGTTTGCCAGGGTTACCAGCAGAGAGAAGGCAGCTCCCGTGTAGCGACCCGCACCAGAACTAATCGCTGCACCCGAGATCGCCATCCATTGACGAATGGAAAGACGCTCCACGTGGACTTGGCTTCCATCTTTGGCAAGAAACGGATGCAATTGCGGGCCGTTTACAATCGGATTGACCAAGATTCCGTTTTTATCGTTGGTGTTTCCCCAAATCGCGTGCCACTCGCGTGAGATGCTGACGCCCGCAGGTCCAACGGCCATATTCTCACCTTGACGATCGCGCAACCCGCGTTGCGACGCAACATCAACGGTTTCGTTCACGGTCACATTGAACAGATGTAAAGGTCCACCAGCTACATGCGGCTTGTAGTTATCGTGGACTACGTCATCGCCCAGGATAACAGTTGTCACATCTCCACCGCGCGATTGTCGCTGTCGAACAGGATTGACTGCTCCCAAAAAGACTCTGGCCAGCCGAGCGGCATAGATGGAAAATGGCCCGCTGCGATTGACAAACTGCAGGGCTTCGCGGTGACCAAGGATTAGGCTGACCACGATCGTCAGGATCGTCACCCCGATGCCGATGTAGAAGCTGTCACCATTACCGTAGGAAGCATGCGATAGGAAGGCAACGACAGATAAGGGAAGCACAGTACCGATGAGTACCATGATCGAGTTCATCAAGTAGGGAATTTTCGCTAACGTACTAAAGAATGATCTCGGACGATCTTCGCGATTGGCAATGAGGCTCGCAATCGCTCGCAGTAATGGAGCCGCAGCCAGGAATGGCGCCGCCAGGTAGCCTACTTGCGTAACGATTCTGGTCCACGTCAGATTGTCCTGTTCCAGAAAATAGCGTGACAGCAGAAACCCCAATAGATTGATTAAGCCCAGCGTCACGACGACTACAAAATTCGCCGTTGACCACGCAAGATTGTGTGTCAGTCGATTCCGTCCCAGCATGAGCGCATAAGAGGATGTCGGTCTAGCACTACCGATTTGGCGCCGCACCTTGTGCCATGCCAGTACCATCCAAAACACAGTTGCAGCGAACACTGCAATCGGCAGCGATCCGCCCAAGGCAATCGTGGCAGCAATCGCTAACAGCAAGTAACTGCTTAGGACCGGAATGACAATGCTCTCTGCGCGATCCTGCGATACCAACCAGTAGGACATCGACTGCGGCAGTAAAACAAGCCAAACCAATAGCTCCGCAAACACCCACCAGGCTGCAACGCTGAAAACTTTACCTCCGGCTGCATAGCCGTAAGTAGCATCTTGAGTCGAGAAGACATCAGCGTTAATCGCCGTTGATAGTGGTGCGAGAATCGATGACAGCGATCCTTGAGTTGCGTCGGCTGGCAACAGCCAATGACCGTAGGTGACCGCATTCATGACCCCGAAGACACCCAGGAATAGAATCCCGAGCACGAAATGTAAGGATAAAAAGTTCCGCCAAAAGGTGGCGATGTTAAACAGTGCTTCGCCGGTTCCGGTAGGCGCGAGGTAGTTCGATTGTTGACGTAGCCAGCGTATCTCGGGCGATTGCGAATCTTGTAAGGTCGCCGCCACGATGCGGTGCGCGGCGAACTTGCCATCTGCATTCGGCCCAAGAACATGACGTAGCTGATCAAAGTATCTTCCGAGGAAAGTTCCGATGTAACCTCCTCCAGAAACTGTCGAAAGCAGATCGACATGCTTCAACCAATCCGCTCGAGCCATCGATTGAAGGATGCCAAGTGCAAAAGTTGCGCTGCGAATCCCACCACCTGAAATTGCCAAGCCAAGCGTTTTGCTCGGGTAGGTATCAAGTGCTGGGTTGTCACCAGCAGGTGCACAAATGGCCGAGTCCATTTGCAGTCGTGTCAACCAAGGCTCAGTTTGGTCGGAGATTTTCGGTTTGTCGGGTTGGGTTGGGACTTCGACGTTAAGTTTTACTTGATCGTTTGAAGCTTGGACTTCTGATTTGCTCATAGACCTGCCGCCTTTCGACGTTGGCGGATCAACTTTGCTTCTTCGGCTTCCAGTTCAGCCGGGAAGCATTCGCGATGAACTGTTTCCGGGAGTGACTTAAGCACGGGAGTGCTGCTGGCCGAGAATTGTTCGCGTACACTTTGAGGGAGCGGATACTCCTCACTTAGCACATCAGCGGCTTTCTCAGCGATCATGTAGATGCTGCTGGCGATAAAGTAGCCAGGGATTCGCGGAAAGACGCTGGCGTCGACGATTCGCAAGCCCGTGAGCCCATGGACTCGAAAGCGACTGTCTACTACGGCATGTTTCTGATCTGCGGGTCCCATACAACACGTCCCGCAAGCATGATGCCCCCAAGCTGTTTCGCGGATCCAATCCTTAAGAGCTTGATCCGGTTTGCGCCCAGGTAACTCGTATTTCGTGATGGAGCCGTCCACTAAGCCGGGCTTGAGCATATCGATGATGAACTCCACGCCTTCAGCCATCGCTTCCAAGTCGGATGTTGCATCGAGGCCGTGGTCATCGGATGTTTCGAAGTTCCGAAAGTTGATTTCGGGGCGTCGTGTTGGGTCTTTGGAACGCAAGCGAACGTAACCCGAGCGATTGCGCGTGCGAGCTTTAAGCAGCAACCAACTGACCGTTCGATGTTGGCGAGATTGGTTGGCTGGATTTTCCGACGGTATTAATTCCTCGGGATTGGACCATCCCGGTTTGTAACCTGCAAATTTTCCCGCGAGTGCCATGATGAACAGATCAGGCACTTCATTTTCCTGTGTTGAACGTTTGAAGATGCCAATGAGTCCGCCGTTCGAGGAATAGATCCCTGCATTGGTGACGCCGGATCCGTCACCGAACGCCTGCCATTGTTTCAGTTGTGGATCCTGATCTGCAGCGGGCCGTTTTGACGTTAAGCCGACACCGTTGAGCGATCCGAAAGGCTTTTTCAAAGTCGATATGACTGGTACTTCGTATCGATCCTGGAGGTTGCGTCCAACTCCTGGAAGTGAATGCAATAAGCGGATTCCAGGCGTTTGCGAGTCATCCCACGGCCCAGCTGGAACTTGTTTAAGAACCTCAGGATCACCGATACCCGAGAGCATCAATAACTGCGGCGAGCTGAAGGTGCCGGCGCAGAGGATGACTTCGTTTCGGCAGCGAATGGTCTTGATAAGTTTGCGATCATCAGCAGCGATTTTCTCGGCGTTCGGATCTGCTTGGTAAGCGTGCGGCTTCGGCAGGACATCCACTCCGACAGCTCGTTTGCCCTCGAACTTGATTCGCGTCACCAAAAAACCACTGCGAATTAATAGCCGCTCATTGCATTGTGATTGAGCCTGCAACAATCGATCGCGCGGCGAAGATCGACGACCTTGCTCGTCGATGGCACAGGGGATTTGCACAACACCGACTCGTCGGCTTTGCATCGTCTCCCAATGGTTCGGATCAAGGCTTGGACGGGTGCTGGCTGTTGCGAACGATCGTAACCAGCTGCCGAGGTTATCCATGCCTGCATGAAGTGTTGTGCTAGCGGCCGTCAAAACAACTCGCAACATTGCCTTATCACGTTTTAGAAACGATCGGTCCGCCATCGATGTGGCCAACCAGCCTGAGCGACCATGACGCCCGCTTTGCCAGGCATCTCGACCGAACTTGGTTTTCAGCTTTTCCCAGAGCGTTTCTGGGCGCGCGTACAAACATCGCTCAACTCGCTGAAAGTAAGTCCGCATATTATGTGACCGCCAACTCATGTCACCCGTCAATTCAGCAATCTCGTCCCAGTCTTCGCTGGGGCCACAAACGGTGATCATGGCGTTGTGAATCGAACAGCCACCTAGCCCTTGAGCTCGCGGATAAAGTACCCCTGCATCATCGGTCCCGTCTGCTGGAACGGCACCGCGTTGATTCACGAAATAATTCAACTGATGACGTGGATCCTCAGTCGTTTCCGGATGAAGCAAAGGAACAGCTGTGTTTTCTACAACGGAGCCTTCGTTAGGTGCAGGCGTCGCTGGTCCCATTTCAAGTATCAATACCGTATAGCCTCGCTCGGCCAAACGGGCTGCCAGTGGACAGCCGCCGGCACCGCCACCAACGATGATAAAATCGATGGGAGTTTCTGCGGTCTGCCAATCGTCGAGTATGTCCAACATGTTCTACCTGGTTCTCGCAGCGGTTTGATGCATCTCTAACTTGGTGTTTATGAACTGCGCATTACTACCGAACATTCCCCCAGACGTCTGGGGCTAGTGCTCTGTCCAGATTTAATTTGGGGGGTGATTGTGTTTGGGTGGCACGCCCTGAGGCTTTGGGAAGGGCGTGGTTCGAGCGATATTCGCCACGCCCTTCGCAGAGCCTCAGGAGCGTGCCACCCTAAAATTAAAGCTTGACGCTCCACTAGAGAGTTTTTAACAGGTTAATCAGCGCAGTCTTTTCGGAGTTATTCAAGTTTCGAATGAACTCGAGGTCATGACCCTTATCGAGTCCAAAGTCTGGGCACTTGCTTATCTTCATAAACAGCGGTGCGACTCGATTCTCAAACTCAGCCAAGCCAGCTCGGTTGACATCGCTGGCCGAACGGAAGTCGCGAAAGTACGTCAGCAAGGCATCGAAGGCTTCGATTAGGTCTTTGGTGTGAGCCTTGGGATCGATATTCGAAATCAAATTGACTGGCATACCTTTAGGGAACGGTCCCAAGGTCAGGTCACCCCCTTTACCGGATGCAAAGGTGCCCAGCCCAGCCGCCAGAATAAATGCAGCCACCACCGCCGCTGCTCCGAAGTAGATGCTGAACCTTTGCAGCAAGGAGACTCCTGGGACGTATTCAAGGCCGATCAGGAAGGCGGCTTTGAAGAAGAACAGCACGAACAAGACAACTTGAATTCGTACCCATGGGATGGACCATCCCGAAGTCTGTTCCACTACCTCAAGCGCTGGCCAGAACTTACGCGCGTAGAATAGCACCACGACGCCCGCAACAACCAGGATCGCCGCAGTGATAAAGCTCAGATACGAAATCACGGGCGCGAAGTTGCCCAATTTCTTTCGGATCCTGAAGCAAAGCTCGCTTAGAGGGCGAATGAAGAACAGGACCAGTCCAAGCCCCAGGTACAGCAATGCGGGCACCCATGGAATGAAGCGCACGAACGCTGGTGTCCAACCGGTGATACCTGCCAATAGCCCTGGGATCTGATGTCCAAAGATGGTCAGAGCCGTCGTATCCGTCGTGCGCCAGATGAGCGCATGGTCATTGGCAAGTTGATCGGCACCGATATCGTCGGACTTTTCAACAGTGCCCCGATCATGACTGGTAAGCCGTTGTTCGGGCGAGAGCAGTTTTCCAATGCCGTCCTCGAATGCTGCCAACCGTCCTGCGACGCTGGGATCATTGTTGAACAAGCCGAGCGAATTGTTATGCAAGTACGGCGCTGTGGCCCACACACTGATCAGACTGGGCGGGCGATAGTAACCAGGTCCGCCGCCCGGAGGTTCAAACGATTTTTCCGTTTGAGCAAAGGGGTCAAAGTACTTGATAGGACCCACGGGCGGAAGTTCTTTGTAAGTGAACGAGGAAAAGTCTTCCCACACATGTTCATGCATGGCATTGGTGGCAACCGCGCGGCCAGCGTTGGTCTGCATCAATGTGACCGGCACACGCATATCTGTAGAAAGGTAGTTCTGTTTCCAAAATGCTTTCTGTTGCACGGCGGCTTGCGCCCAAGCAGCGTAGCCGGCTGGCAAAGCTCCATCGCCCCGAGCTAGTCTGACCAAGTCAGTGGGCTTGAGCCGCAGCGTTTTTCTATCGGACTCTGCCACATTCATCGCATCCTTAGCTTCGATGAGTTTTTCAAGCGCCGGATTGTCACCCGGTTGGTAACTCGAATGACAGGCAATACATCCTTTCGCGTAGACGCTGCGACCCGCTTCATGCGCCGGGTTCCAAGGCTCGCCATCACCCACAAGCGTTGTTTTGTCCAGAGTTGCCGCATCCTTGAGCAACATCGGATCCGAAGCTTTGACAAAGAACTCGATCGTCGGATCGACACGCAGCTTGGTAGCTTTCCAGAAAACCGAATTCTCCTCGGTATCCTTCAGCTTAAGTGGCTCCTGCGTCCTAAACCCGAGGACTGGATTGTGCACACGGACCCACTGTTGGTGATAAGTTCCAATGTTTAAATACACGCGAGCAAACGACAGATAGGCTCCAACGCTATCTGAGCCATCCACTAACACGCGTGGGATAGGACGTGGATTGCCGTCAAAGTTAGGCATGGGGCCGCTGGGGCGCTTACTGAATAGACCTGGATAGCCCTCCAGTTCTTCATCCACTTTCTCCGGTGGATTGACCAACGATCGGTTGACGCGCCACCCCAGCCCGAAGACGGCATTCATGGTGTTGGCATTGTTGATGTTGTCCGATGCGATCAGCGAAGTGTCGATCGTTCCTGGAAACTGGGAATCGATAACGTGGTAAAGGTAGCTGTCCTTTTCCAACATATTGCCCAGAACTTCTCGAACTCGCAGATACTGATTGCCGATCGTCCCTGACAGGTTTGCCCATTCCGGTTGCTCAGGGTTCATAGGCGGTCGCAAGGGATCGGGAGCTGCATGGCAAAACGCGCAACTCATGCCTACACGGAAAGGTCGAATCGTGGCTGGGTCCGAGGAGTAGCGTACGTCCGAGTAATAGCGTTTGGCACTCCACTTGCTTTTGGCGCGCCCTTTGAACTCTGGGTTAGGGAACAGGCGCAATCCTACGATCCCGCTTGAATAGCCATACACGCTGGCGTCGGGCATTGCGACGTTGGGATCGATGGGACGGTCGTACCTGACGCCAAAACTCTTTTCCGTCTCTTCTTCGGTGGGTGGTCGCATCCCAGGCTCTGGAATCAACCCAGCTCGCTGAAATCGGTCGTTACGATCGGCGCTATCGACCACCTGCAACAAATCAATCGAGCCATAGCCGTAACGTGATAACCAGTCCCAGAAGGCTTCGTTGCCGCCGGTCCACATCATCCATGCATTCCTACCTTTGATCTCTTCAGCGGTGAGTGTGATCCTGGTTGGATACTTGTCCGATTTACGTAGATCTTCGGTGCCATCCATCCCAGCAAAAAAGTCTCGGGTGGCCATCGGAAAACGTTCTTCAGCCGCTTCATCGCTGACCCCGATCCCACTCGCTGCTGCTTCGTCCAGGGGAACCCGGCCGCGACAGCCGAAGAAAACAACTAAGCCTACGCTTAAGAGCATCGTGAGTTGCAGCTGGCGAACGATTCGATTCATGATTCAATCTGTATCGCTATTCAATTGGAATCGAGCTGGGAGGGCTGGAGCCCTCCTAAGCGCACAGAATAACAGACGCTTAAGGCGGAACTACGGAAGCGCTGGTGTTTCCAAGGGAAGCGATACGGAATGACCGTGTTGGGAGTACAACCAGTTTCCGTTTTCCGGGTCGCATCTGGCAGAATACGACCGACCAAACACTTGCGATCCCGTGCTATCGCAGGACAGAGAGTCGCCAAACCAAAACTCAGGCAATGCGCTACGTCCAAAAATCGGTCACGGACAAGTGCATGACACTTTGCTGAACCGCTATAATGAGCACCGAAGGATTTGCGGATTTACGTCTAGCGGTCCAGTTTGGTTAACTTCAGATTCAAGGAATAGTTTTATGAAACGTTTTTTTGCACTCTCACTCATTGCTCTCGGGGTATGCTTTATGTCATCCATGTCCAGCGCTGAAGATAAGGCCAACAAGGCGGGCGCAGCGATCTCGTTCACGATGAAGTCGCTCGACGGTAAGGACGTCGACTTGAAGTCCTATGCCGGCAAAGTTGTTTTGGTCGTAAACACAGCCAGTGAATGTGGGCTAACGCCGCAGTACAAGGACTTGCAGGCTATCCATGAAAAATACAAGGACAAAGGCTTGGCCGTGCTCGGTTTCCCCTGCAACCAGTTCGGAAAGCAGGAACCAGGAGACGCCAAGGAAATTTCCGAGTTTTGCACTAAGAACTATGGCGTAACTTTTGATATGTTTGCCAAAGTCGAAGTGAATAAGGATGGCGCGTGCGACCTGTACAAGTACCTGACAGCCAAAGAGGCACCACCTGTGGGCAAGGGACCAGTCTCCTGGAACTTTGAAAAGTTCTTGATCAACCGCAAGGGAGAGTTGGTCAATCGCTTCGGACCTAGGACTGAGCCTGACGCCAAAGAAGTGATCGCAGCCATCGAAAAAGAACTCGCTGCGAACTAGAATGGAATGAAATAAGCCTTTTTTTGCCGAAAGGGAGTCGGATGCAATCTCTGCAAACGAGACGTGGCCCATTCACAGTATGCCAGTGCAAACTAAGCCAGTGCACAGTAATCTGCGCGGTCAGCTTCTTGACAGCCTCGTTGTGCGGCTCCCCTAGTCCCGCTTGGGCGCAAACCACGCCCAAGCAAGAGCAACTCGAGCAGGCAAAAGGCTCGTTGCAAACTCAAATTGCAACGTTGATTGAGCAGCTCGGCGACGAAAACTATCAGACTCGCCGAGCGGCCGAATTGGCTTTGGTTCGTATCGGATTGCCGGCCTTCGAACAGCTGCGACAGGCGATGAACCACCCGAATGTGCAGATCGAAGTAGCGGCTCGCTACCTCGTTCGCAGCCAATCGGTAACGTGGTGGCTAGACACGGACCCACTGTCGGTTCGGCAAGTTCTTCAAGACTACAACGAAATGAAGAACGAAGATCGTGAGACTGCCATGCAGAAGCTCGCGACGGAAAAAACCGACGACGCTATGTTAGCCCTCTGTCGGATTGCGCGTTACGAAAGCTCGGAAAAACTCTCGAAATGCGCTGCTCTCCATTTGATGGAAACTCTGGTCGAGCGACGTGAGGCCGACGTGGCTTCGAAGTTGACGCCACTGATCCGTGAAGCCATGGGCGACAGCCAACGCCCCGCAGCCGTCTGGGTCGAGACCTTGGTCGACACCATCGATGAAGGAGCTCCCAATGCGGACCGTTGGCGATTGGTCGCAAAACTCGAATACATGCTACTTGAGAAAACACCACGCGATACCAGCCGCGCGCTGGTCATGCGTCTTCATCGGGTCATCGCAGCGGTGTTTCTCAATCACTCGGATCGCCAGCTCGCGCTCGACATTGTTCGGCCTTGCCTGGATTTGGTTGAGAACAAGACGATGCAGGTCAGAAGCGCGGCCGTCTGGGCAATTGACGCCGGTTTGCCCGAACTGGTCGGTGAGCTGTCCGAGCGTCACAGCGAGCTGTTTGCGGCCGAGCCGCTGCTAGGATTCCTCAAAGCCGAAGGTTATTTGGCAGCCGGCGATGCGGACCGCGCTCAAGCCAGCGCTGAGGCGGCCAGCGACAGTATCGTTAAGTCGGTAGGTGATCAGAACATCGTTGCCCGGGAAGACATCGCTGCGGTTCAGCGGTATGAAATCGCCGAATCCTTGCGTCAACGCGGCATGTACAAGTGGGCTCAAACGGAATACGAGAAAGCGCTGTTACCCAGCGACTCAGGGCCTGCTGGTAAAGAGCCGCCTAATCGGGACGCTAGCCGAGACTTGCGTTCGATTCGCTCGAGCACAGAATTGCGGGTGCGCATAGCCCTGTCAGAACTGCTGGCCGAAGGTGAAGAATACGGGCCGGCCGCTCAGGTCTTGGGCGATTATCTGACGAAAGTTCAAGATAATCCAATCGAGAAAGAACGCTTGGAGAAAAGTGGGTTGGGAAACGATGCACAAAACGACTTTGCATTCCTGATGGGGAACTTTAACTACTACTCCGGCAAAGCTGCCTTCAAGAACCGGCAACTGTCAACGGCTAACTCTTTCTACATGCAAGCGCTTCAGTATTACCCCGAGAATCCAGATATCCTGATCGCCATGAAGGACACTTGTCAGCCGGGAGTAAACGACCAGACCTATAAAACAACGCTCGCCGCACGCATCGCGGAATACCATGAAGCAATCGCGGCTTTGGAGCGCGAGGTTATCAATTCCGATCGGATGATGCGCAAGAACAAAGAGTATCAACTGGCCGGCCAGTGCAATCAGTTGGCTTGGCTGCTGTCCAATACCAACGAGCGGCCCTACGAGGCTGTGCAACTCAGCTTACGCTCCCTCGAAGTGATTCCCGACTATGGTATCTACCAGGACACACTTGCTCGCTGTTACTTCGCTGCGGGCGAAATCGATAAGGCCATCGCCACTCAAGAACTAGCCGTTAAGAACGAGCCCTTCCAGCGCTCGATGCTCCGACAGCTCGAAGAATTCAAAGCCGCCAAACGCTAGTGCTTCGACGCAATTTGATTTTTGGGTTGAGTGAGCACAATTGTCTCAATTGTTGCAGATAATGAGGCTGGAATAAGCAAATGCGATCCAATGCGCTGCGACTACTGACTCAACCATACCGCTGCAGCGACTCGTCAGCCCTCGAACAACTTGACGGCCTAGTGGATTGTCACCGCTTAATTTTAGGGTTTGGAACATCAGCCGGAACGCGCTAGTGCCGCAACTTGTAAATTCTATGCCACAAGCGCGAGGATTAGATCGGAACGATTCGGTTGACGTTTTTCACGCCAAGTTTTAACACGATCCAAACTGCTTGCGCTACCTGGAGTGCCATCGT
>JANRMD010000248.1:0-19139 GCA_033761895.1 Pirellulaceae bacterium
GATGCCATCGATGCTTGTCAGCGTTGGCATCACTACGTTGATACCATTGACGGCAATCGTAGCCTGGGTGAACGTTGTCAGCGAAGGCAGCGAGATTGGACTGCTCATGACCAGATCGGTAGCCGATAGGCTAGCCAGCAGCGGCGCAACAATCTGCCCGCCGCCATCGGCTTGAAGTGATGAGGTGCCGGTTATGCCAAAACCGAAAGGTGATCGGTCGAGGATGGCTGTTAGCGCCGAGAGATCAACCAGACTGCCCGTACCGCTGGCTAGGATAGCGAAGTTACGCCCATCGGGATTGCCGGCCTCCGAATCCACGAATGTGGTGACTCTGTGCAAATCGATGCGTCCACCGCTTGAGGCCGAGATGGAATGTTGCTTTATGTGGGAGCTGCTGCTGGTAATGGTCGTGATGTTTTGCAGGTCCAGCAAGCTGCCGCTACCATCGACTACCCAGGAATTGAAAGTACCGGGACTTGTGTTTTCGTAGTTTGTAACTCCAGGTATCGCTAAACGGGCGGCTGAGTCGACTCGCAGGTTGGCGCCATCAATTAGTGAGCTGCCTTGAATGGTCACTTGCGTGTTGGTACCCGAGGCCCGTAGGGTTCGACCTGGCGCAACTTCGATGCCGGCGGCGAGCGTTGAGATGCCAACACTAAAAGCTGCGGCGATGGTTAGATCCCCGCTATTGCGGACGATCAATCTCTCCTGCGAGTCGATAGACTGAACCGTTACGTGGCCAGATTCGATGAAGATTGATTTGCTTTGCCCAGGAACATCGATGACTACGTCGTCAAACGCGGATGGGAGTACATTCCCCTGCCAGTTAGCTGCAGTTTCCCAGCGGTCGTCGCCAGCTTCTCCATCCCAGACAATGGTCGCTAGCAGACGTCGGCTCTCCATCGCCTCAAAACGCAATCGCCGCAACTGTCGTTTGCGGTGCTTTGCCAGTTTGGTGGAAAATGCCGTTCGCCATTTGGGGCCGCTCGATTGGAAGGATTTCATGGACTAATGCGCAGTAAATGAATTGGAAAAAGAGTACACCTGTACGCCTACAAAGACGTGGGGAGGCCCTGCAAGCGAACAGGATTTGCTAAAAATGCTCAGATTAACTGTAGATACAGCCCAGAAGACGTTTGTAAGTAGTCTGATTGGTGGGGCGCTGAAGTAGCTTTCACGCTTAGACGTAGTTTCGCTGAAAAGCGAACAGCTTGTGTGCGGTTTTTATAGAAACGCTACTGACTGCCTGTTTTCAAATCTCTTATCAACGCAAAATCGAAGACAAGCGCCGATACCGCTATGAAAACTAGCGGAGCGTCAAACTTAAATATTAGGATTAGCCGCAGTGCGTTAGCACGGGTTCCCGCGGCGAAAACCGGACGCTAGCGCGTTCCGGCTGATATTACAAACCCTAAAACTAAGCTGTGACAATCCACTAGTGCAAAATTACCAAGTTGAAAAGCGATTCTACTAGCGTACCTTTTCGCACAGAATAGAATTGTGCTGAACAGCACTAAGGCGAGATTCCGAATAACTGCCAACAAGCACCTGCGTATTATCTCCGCGATTTGAGCCCATCTAACTTATGTCTAAATCTGAGCTGGAGGTGTCGTCTTTCTCGCCAACGGAATTACAGCGACTACAAACAGTCATGGATGCGGGGTCGGCGGAGATCGAGCGTTTGGCGGATGTGGATGTTCAGCAGTGCTTGGCGGCATTGCAGGGGGCGATGGAAGTCTCAAGTACCAGCGATGCGACTGAGAGTACTGCGAACCGTCGATTCAGTGCACCGAGATTTGTTGGGAGCGGTGCGTTTGGCATTGTGTACTTTGTGTTCGACAATACTCTTGGCATCGATGTTGCAATCAAGATGCTCAGACCGTCGCGCAATTCTCCAATAGTGCAGCAGCGGTTCTTGGAAGAAGCCAAGATCACAGCCAACTTAAGTCATGCTGGCATCGTGCGCTTGTTCGACTCTGGCACCATCGGTCAGATCCCTTACATCACTTCTGCGGTTGTATCTGGTGGTTCTCTGGCCGATTGGATCGCCAAACATCCTCAGGGCATGAAGCCTGAAATGGCTTGCAAGATACTACTGTCAGTCGCTGAAGCAGTCGCCTTTGCGCACTCAAAACTCACCTTTCACCGCGATATCAAGCCATCCAATATTTTGATGGATACAATCGCGGGCGAAAGTGAAGGAGCGGATGCGAAGGAAGTGCGTACTGTGCTGACGGACTTTGGTCTGGCCAAACGTTGGGACCGAACCGAGGCAGCCTTGACGCTCGAAGGCGATATTCTCGGTACATCTCGATACATGTCACCTGAACAGGCCAGTGGTGCTCTGGAAGACTACTCGGTTGCTTCCGAGGTTTTTACACTGGGGATTGTGCTGCATGAGCTGCTGGCTGGGAAAGTACCATTTGATGGAAAGAGTGGTACGGAGATACGCAGAGCCATCGTTCAGAGTCGGCCGGCTGCACTGCGACAGTTGCGACCTAATCTATCCCGGGACTTGAATGCCATAGTTCAAAAGTGCCTAGAAAAGTCACCTGAGCAACGTTATGAGTCCGTTTTAGCACTAGTAAGGGACCTCCAACGCTATCTCGCGGGTCAACCTGTCGAAGCGGCTCGGCCGTCGCTGTTGCGGCTGGCGATTTGGAATGCGAGAAAGCACCCGCTGGCAACTGGATCGTTGATGCTGACTGCACTGACCATCTGCATCGCGACGACCGCGATAGGCGTTGCGTGGTGGAACCAGTTACAGAGCGCAAAACGGGAACGACAAACCAAGATCGACTACGTGATTCTCTTCGGGAAATTGGTCGATGATGTTGTCACTGGCGAAAAGAACCAGCAGACAGCGATCTTGGAATCGTTGAACGGATTTAAAGCAAACATTGAACGGGATCTTGAAACAAGTCCCGAGGATCAAGACCTTCGTCATCTATTGAGCTTGGTGCTTCACTATCGGACCGTAACCTTGGAAAGAGCGGGGCAATTAGAAGAGGCTTTGCGATCCAGGGTTGATTCCGTTGCGATTCTCAAGGCGTTGCGTTTGGAGTTCCCTAACAATCCCAAGTATCGATTTCAGTATCTATTCGGAATGGCGAAAATACGTGTGGTAATGGATCGGTATGAGAATGCGAAGCTACTCCCGTATATGGCGTCTAAGATCCAGTTCGCTAGCCGCTCGGAAATTGTGAATGCGATGATTCCCGAAATTGACCAACTGATGAAAGACTTTCGAAAGCCCAGTTATGAGGATGCATGCAACCAGTTCAGGGTTGACACAGGCTTCGAGATTAAGCGTTTGAATCCAGAAAAGGGGGCGGAAATGATCGAGCAAGTGATCGCCGACACCAAGGCATTCGCAAAGCAGCACCCTGACAAACCAATTTACATCAAGCCAGCTCTAATAGCCTATTGGAAGCTAACAAGTGAAGCGGAGGAGGCTAAAAATGGCGAATTGGCATTGGAAAATGCAGCAATTGCATCTGAGTGCTTCGAGCAGTATCTGGGAAATCTTTTTGATAAACTATGGGTTAGAACGCTGTTCCTGGAAAATGAAGTTTGGCACGCGGTAATACTCTGCAAGTATGAAAAATATGATGCAGCCTTGGCTTTGTCGGATAGATGTCTGACCATCGCTGATGAGTTGATCGATGATTCGCACTTTAGAGTGCTGATGATCTCGTATTGTTTTCAGTTGCGAACGGTTCGTTATATGAGCTTCAAAGCCCTGGGAAATGTGACTGGTGCTGAAGAGGAACTTGTCAAGCTGCAGCAGGTCGCAAAATCTGCACTCGAGTACGAGAGCACTCGCGATGCATGTCATACTCATTGTACCAATTCGGAATTGCCCGAGTCGGTGACCT
The DNA here is from genome assembly GCA_033761895.1 of Pirellulaceae bacterium. Taxonomy (GTDB): domain Bacteria; phylum Planctomycetota; class Planctomycetia; order Pirellulales; family Pirellulaceae; genus Aureliella. The sequence continues at coordinate 3,879 of JANRMD010000248.1, forward strand.
CTATTTTCGAAAGTACCGTTTCGGCTAGCCCATGATGCTTGCCGACCAACTCCAGGTAATTGGATTAGCAGAATCCGCCTTCGCTCATGCGTCTGGGCGATGTCCCAAAGTTGACTTCATGCAACCAAGCCCCGAAAACAATGCGTCGCATCGCCGCCCGGAATCGACGAGCGAATTGCTCCAACGTCGAGACCCGCAATCGGTGGACGAATTGCTGAGGCGGTACCGACCGCTACTAAGGGCAATCGTGGCTGGGGAGATCGATCCAGGTTTGCGAGCGAAGGTCGATCCATCGGATTTGGTTCAGGAAGCCAGTATGGAGATAGCCCGGTCGATCGATAAAATACAGTCGACTCAAAGCCCTCAGTTCTTGGCTTATCTCAGGCAAGTGGTGATCAACAAGTTGCATGATGCGCGAAGAAAGTTTTTGCTTTCTCACAAACGAAACGTGCATCGCGAGCAGAAGGCCAACGTACAACGCGTCGATGAACTGGTTCGATCGGAATCGAGCCGCCAGGGAGTTGTAGATGAGTTGATCAACCAAGAGCTTTTGGAAGCGACTCGATCGGCACTTTCAAAACTGCCGCTTGAAATCAAGAAGGTCCTGCTCATGCGGTTCCTGCGTGAGATGACCTACCTTGAGATTGGGAAGAAAGTCGGGCGTAGCGAAGATGATATACGGATGCTTGTCAAACGCTGGCTCTCGCGAGTCCGCAAGGAAGTGAGAGCCAACCTGTCATCCAGTTCCTAACTTGCTAGTGCTCTGTCCACATTAGATTTTGGGGGTAGGCACATTAACCGATGTGCGTTAGCACCGGTTTCCGCAATGTGAAAACCGCAGCTAACGCCGTGCGGTTAATAGCACTCGAGTGCGATCAACCCATAAATCTAATGTGGACAAAGCACTAGTACTAGTACTAGTCACTAGTGCTCTGTCCACATTAGATTTTTGGGTAGCGGAATGCATCAAGCATTTCGAGAGTACTGCGGCCTGTGAGTTTGTGAGCCGAAGGCGCTAGCCGCGGGTCTCGAAGTTTGGAGCGTAAATGGATTGGGCTCAATGCAAGTTGAACTGGCTTCATTGGCAGGAATATAGGTGATGAACGATTGCTCCTTCGGTCACCCGCGGCTAGCGCCGTCGGCTCACTAAATCAATAAGCCTCTAGCGCCGTCGGCTCACTAAATCAACAAGCCTCTAGCGCCGTCGGCTCACTCACAGTGTCTCAGTAATTCAATCGGTCTCAAGCAGTTCGCGAGTACTGCGGTGGCCCTCGAAAACCTTGACGGCTATTGAAGCGGAGTAAATCAGCCAAGAATGCTCCGCCTTCGACGGCTCGGTCGGACTGCTATCAGCAAGGCACCTGCAAAGCCCATCATCCAGAGCGAACTTGGTTCGGGAACGGCAGAAACATTGGCGAATCCGACGGATGTCGCGTCCGTTGGCACGTTAAAGTCCCCGACTACGGCTGCGAAGTTCAACTCGGTTGCACCACCTAGGAGCGAGCGAGAAAACGAAATGTGCATACTGGTTGAAGTGGTTGTCAATGTACCAAGCCCCGTCGCGCCACTCGCGAAAAATAGATCAACCATCCCAGCCTGATTGGCTTCCGAACCAAGCAAGATGGTTCCATCGACGCCCAGGCCCGTTGGAAGTTGACCGATCAAGCTGCCAAACACATCGACCAAGCCAGGGTTGGAACCTGTCGAAGGATCGAGGTCAAGGTCGAATTCCACAAAGCCAAACACACTGTTGGGTGCAGCTGCCGACGCGGGGAGAATGGGCGTCAGTGCGCTAAAGTTCAGGATCACTTCCACGGATGTGTTGCCAATTGTGACTTCCAGGGACGTAAGATCAATGCCAGGTTGACCTAAGGAGTTCAACTGCGCATCTCCTAGCGGATCGAGCAATATGCCGGCGACCGCATTTGTATCAAGGCTTGATACGGTCAGTAGGAAACTCATCACGACGAAGCCAATACGACTACACATCATCCACTCCCAGAACCAATAAATTGCAAGTTTTTTAAAAAGAGAAGTTGGCGGTGCGGAGTTATGCATTGTCCGCACCGCCTGTTGACAGCGACTACTGAATTTCGACATCGTCGCCGGGACCACCATCTAGCAGATCGATACCAGGGCCACCGAGGAGAACATCGTCGCCATTACCACCTTGAAGAATGTCGGCCCCAGCACCTCCTATGAGGATATCGTCGTCGTCACCACCACTTGCGGTGAAGCCGATGGCTGTAGCTGATAGGCCAGAACCATCGATGATGTCATCACCCGCTAAACCGTTGATGACCAAACGATCGTTGGCGGGTTCCGCTCCGAAAATGTTGACCTGGGCCGCCAATCCAAAGACGCGAGTTGCGGATGCGTCTGAGGTAGCAACGAAGATATCGTCGCCGCTAGTTCCATTCAGAATGACAGAATCGGCTGCACCATCACCACCTCCGCCACTTGCGGTAAGGTTGAGGTTGATCTCAGTTAGTTGTGTGCCACTCAAGTCGTTGACGGTAATGACATCCGCGCCTCCCTGTGCGTTGAAGTCAACGGCTTCAACGGAGTTTAGATCCATAGTGATGCTGGCAACGTCGCGGAGAAATCGCACGCGATTACCATTGGACGAGATGTCAATTCTCTCAGCGACGTTGGCTCCAAAGAAGAGCATTTTATCGGTGCCGTTCTGTCCTTCGATAACGTCGCTGCCGTCGCCTGGGTCCCATCGGAAGATGTCATCACCAGCGCCCATAAATGCAACATCATTACCTTGCTGGCCATCGATGACGTCATTGCCATCGCCACCAAACAATACATCGGCGCCATTGCTTCCAGTGATTTGGTCATTGCCAGAACCGCCGTCAACAGTCAATCTGATGAGGCCAGCTAGATTGCCGTTGGCTGCAAAAACATCATCGCCGCCGTTGGCATTTACAACGAGGTTTTCGCTAGTCCCAATATCGAGTGCAAATGGGGCGGGAGATAGGCGATCAAAGCGGACTCGGGTTCCGTTGGCAGTTGCCGCAAACGATTCGGCGCCGTTACCGCCGTTGACTTCGATGGTATCCGTGTCGGCACCACCCTCGTTCAAATCCGTATCGTCGCCTGGATTCCATATTAAGCGATCGTCACCACTGTCACCAAAAACTTGATCATCGGCATCTCCACCAACAAGCGTATCATTGCCAGCTCCGCCGAAGAGCCGATCGTTGCCGCCTTCTCCCTGGAGCGTGTCATTACCGTTTTGTCCGAACAGGGTGTCTTGGCCAGAGGCACCGATCAATAGGTCATTGCCGTTGCCACCGTAGAGTGTTGCTTTGGGCAATGGTCCATTGCTTTCGTTCAGCGTGATTGTGTCGTTGCCGTCTGCGCCCATCACTAATATCTGGCTCGTGTTGTTTACAGTGGCCACTCCGCCAAGAATACTTACGGCCCCATCGTTGACCAGCAGATTTCCAGCCGGATCACGGCTGACGCTGATCGTATTGTTCTGTGCGTCGCCGAGCACGGTCAGCGTTCCAAAGCTGAGTATCGCGTTGATGGCTGGGGTCAGTCGTTCATCGAGGACTTCTAAACGGGGTTGGCGATTTTTGAGTCTTTGCGTTCGGCTGGAATATGGGCTGCGCTTCTGGCGTGTATGTAACCACTGTGACCAAGTTCTTCGGGACATGAATAATCAACTCCTATGAATGAAGGTTCGCTAAAAGGTGCGGTGTGAAGGAACATGCGTAAATGTTCTTGAAAAGACTCATCCGTTACAGATCTTTTTTTGAGTCACCGTTTGCGCTCGGTCCTATTCCCTTGTCGAGGATCTAACACGTCAAACTTTTCTTGCCATTTTTTGAAGCAACGAGCGAGTGGTAACTGCGTTGGAACTCAAGTAAAATCGACTGTCCCCAGTTTCCGCAGATTCGCTAGAGTGGCACTTTTCATTGACGGACCAATTTTTTGGAGCGCACGTGTTAGGTTTTGGACAAGATCCTAACGAGCAACACCACGAGACCGTCGGTCCTGGGTCCAGTTCGGCAATTGAATCAAGTTTTCTAATGAGACTTCGTGAGCGAGATTCCCTGGCATGGAGTGACTTGGTACACCTTTACTATCCCCTCATTCATCGATGGTGTTCACGAGCTCAAGTTCCCAGCGATGAAATTGCAGATGTGGTTCAAGAGGTATTTCGGGCGGTATCCACGGCAATCGTACGTTTTGACCCGAACCGGAAGGACGCTTCCTTAAGAGGTTGGATGTTTGGCATCACCCAACGTCAATTGATGGCTTATCGACGGAACGCGCGCAAGCAACCCGATGGGGAGGGAGGTACTGAAGCATTACTACGCATCCAGCAGGTCACCGACGACGGTGGAGAATCCAGCATGATTACTGAGCCAGTTGCGGATAGGATCCTGGTTGTTCGCAGCGCTTTGGAACGCCTACGTTCCCAAGTTGAACCCAAAACGTTTTCCGCATTTTGGCAAATCATGGTCGATGGCAAAACACCCGCCGATGTGGCTGAAGCACTTCAAATGAAAGTGGCAACGGTCTACGTCATCAAGGGACGATTGATGCGACGACTGCGAGATTTATTGGAAGGTGAATTATGAGATCGAACCTCGATGACGAAAACACTTTATCTCGAGGTTTGAATGCGAGCACTACGGACATCACAGACGATTCAAACACCTCCCACAGCGTTATATCAAGCGGGGCACTACCAAGTGGGCAGTCACGAACCATCCCATGCCCGGATGTCGACACACTCGGCAGGTTCTGCAACGGTGCTCTTCCTCATGATTCCATGGAATCGATTGCCTTGCATCTGGAAAGTTGCGATCCATGTCAGGCGAATTTGTTCCAGTGCGACACAGCAGACCGAAGCATAGCTGGTATGCGGCCCGATACAATCGAAGGGATACTGGGAGCGCTGGCGGTCGATGATTCGCCGGCTCTTGAGTCGAGTGCGGAACTGGCTGCTATTGAGCAAATGGCACGTTGGCCATTGCCCAAGCCTGACCAGTTCATCGTTCCCGAGCGATTGCGAGAGTACCAATTACTCAAGGAAATCGGTCGAGGTGGTATGGGCACAGTCCACCTGGCGGTCCATACTCGCTTGAAGAAACATGTAGCGATCAAGGTTCTTTCATCCAAGACCTTTCTGATTCCTGGAGCCATCGAGCGCTTCGAACAAGAAATGCAATCGTTAGGGAGGCTGAATCATCCCAATATCGTGCAAGCGAGCGATGCTGGTGTCTGCGATGATATCCATTTTCTGGTGATGGAGTTCATCGAGGGTCGTAACCTCGCCCAGTGGATCAAACAGCACGGAAGGATGAACGTGCAGGATGTCTGCTCTATCCTGCGGCAGATGTGTGGAGCATTGCAAGCTGCCCACTCGCAGGGTTTGGTTCATCGCGATGTTAAGCCGTCGAACATCATGTTAGTTGACTCGCCTGGTACTGCGTTGATGGTGAAGTTGCTTGATTTAGGACTGGCCAAGTTCTACGAAGCTCCATCGCTATCTTCCTCCGAAGTGTCTGGTGAGAGTTCCTTGAATCCCGAAAAAGAGACGCCTCGCGAGGAATGTATCGTCGGTACCTTTGACTACATGGCTCCCGAGCAAGCGCATCACGACGCAGTTCCGACGGCTCAGATGGACCTCTATAGTTTGGGGTGCACTTGTTTTCATCTGTTGGTCGGGATGCCGCCCTTTCGAAAACCAAACGCGACCGCTCGAGAAAAACTAAAGGCGCATGCCAACCAGCCGATTCCGAGAGTCGATGAGTTTCGCCAAGATGTGCCAGACTGGTTAACAACGCTGATCGCGAGACTGATGGCCAAGCAACCCAGCGACCGGCCGAGGAGTGGGGCGGAAGTGATCGCTGAGTTGGATCGGAGGCAGAGCGACCAGCAGCGCCATCGCAGGAGCCTTGGGTTAGCTGTTGTTGGTTTAATGTTTGCATTTATGTTGGGTGGCTTCGTCTATCGCATCGCAACCGATCGTGGAACACTCGAAATCACGCCTTTTGACGAGGCTGTGCAAGTTGTGATCGAGCAAAATGGTCGCGATGTTAAAGTGATCGATACACAAACCACTAACAGTGTCGAACTGCACTCAGGTGAGTTTTCCTTAAAGGTTGCGGACCGATGCGATGTGATCTTGGATAAATCGTCGGTCCAACTCAAACGTGGTGAAAAAGTCATCGTGCAACTCAAGTGGGTCAGTCCTGGGAAATGGACAGATGCGACTCGTGAGGAGCCAGAAGAGTCGTTCAAACGAGTTGAGAAGTTATCCAATGTCAAGAAGTATTTGGATGGAGAGTTGGCACTCAAGGGTGTGACAGCGATCTTAGGGGAACCGATTCCGGAGGAATCACTGCTGCGATTGCCGATTAAGAGCATGGAAATCAGTCCCAATGGCAAGACCGTAGCGCTGGTAACCTCCAACTATGGTCGAGACGAGACAGCAATTGCGGGCGAATTGATCTTGTTGGATAGTCGTGATGGTCATGTGTTACACCGATTGCAGCCACATGCATCGGGTATCAACAAAGTGGCTTGGACTCCTGATAGCCAATTGGTGTTGACCGCTGGGCTCGATGGCCAATTGGTCATCACCAATCCATCCGCGGGTAAAGCGTTTCGAAAGATCGAGTTTCCATCGCAAGTCAGCGGCATCGCAGTGAACCAAAGCGGCAACCTTTTGGCAGCGGCCAGTGAGGCTACCGTTTACATTATCAACCTTCAGTCCGGCGAAATACTCCACCGTCTCCAGGCCGAGGGCAATTGGCTCTACTACATTGCGTTTCGAGGTGACTCAGAACTGCTAAGCAATGGATGGGAGTCACCAAATCACATCTGGAATCTTGCCGATACACCACCGTCGTTACGAACATTTCGCAAGTATCAGTCGGAATCCACCGATCTGTTTGTGCCGCAAGCAGACAGCAAATTGTTGTGGACGGCTGGTTATGATGGCCGTTCTATTCTATGGAACACGGACACGGGCGAAGACATCGCCGTATTGCCTCATCAATGGGTTTCGTCCTCGATTTCGGCCAATGCCGACAACAGTCTTGCCTTGACCACGGAATGGCATGGTGGGGCACGCATCTGGGATGTTAAAACGCTCAAACTGTTGAGAGTCATTTGCGGAAACGAGAATGGGGTCGTCTCACGCTTCCTGCCCGATGGCAAAGGCGTCGTTGCAGCGGGCGCCGATGGCATCATTCATGCTGTCGATGCAGCGACGGGCGAATCGTTGTGGAGCAAGGCACCCCATCGTGGCATTGCCCTACAAGTCGCGCTAGACTCGACGTCTGGCATACTGGCCTCAGCTGCCGTTGATGGTAGTGTTGTCCTATGGGATACCAAAACGAACAAGTTACTGAAGCAACTGAAGCACCTTGGCGGGCGCACGATAGCGCTTGAGTTTCGCGACCAAGGTAAACGCTTGATTGCGGTGACCGCTGAATCTTTTGTGACCGAATGGGAGATGGATACGCACTCTGTGACCAAGTTCGACTTAGCCGCCTCTACTCCGAATGTACGGTCGGAGGCTGCTTGCATCGATGACAAAGGTCAGCTGATTGCGATGGTTCGTGCGGGAGGTGGAGTGGAACTGTGGGACTGTCAGGCAAGGCAACTGGTACGGACTCTTTCTAATGTTCCCTCAACACTGTCGAAGATTGAATTTACTGCAGATCAAAAGGTGATCTGGGGTATCGCAGCCGGGGCACTCATGCGCTGGGATGTTCAGACGGGAAACAATCTGCCCGCTCCGAACGCAAGTGCGCTGACCGCAGGTGACCTTCAAAATCTTGGCAGAGTAGGCGATTTTCTTTTGACGCTGCAGTCAAGCGGAGTCGTGAGTGCGTTTCGGGATGGAGAAAAGGCCTTCGAGTTCGCAAGCCCGCATGGGGATGTCTCGCAGTTTGTTCCCAATCCAGACGGTACGCAGTTAATGCTTGTTTCGCATTCAAGCCATGCCGCTTCGGTTTGGAATCTGACTTCGAATTCCGCTGCGCTGGCACGATCCTTGGAATTGTCACCACCGGAAATAGCGACGGCCGTGAATGATGTTGCCTGGGACAGTGCAAACAACCGCTTTTACACCGCTCACTCGTTCGGTGTCATTGTCGTTGGCAACAGCGAATAATCGCCTTACACTCAGCGAAAGGCGAACTATCAAACGCGAATAAAGACCCGTTTTAATTGCAGTATGGAAGTGATCAGGAAGCGAACGGTGACCTTGCCAAACGCGAACGCCAGTGAGGCATGCATCGGCGACAACCAGCTTGCCAGAGCTTTTTCGTATAACCAAGAGCGTCGACCATGCTTTGGGCGATTCGTTGAAACCGCATTCCAGCAAACCTAACGCGCGGCTTGTCAGCCTTGATTCATCTTTCAAGCGTCTGCCTTAGCCCCCGACTGTTGCGACTTCCAGCGGGGAAGTCGATAAGGGCCTTTCAAATTATTAGCCGCACGCGATTGCTCAAAAGTGTCTTTGATCGTTGAAAGCAGCGTACCGATTGCGAAAGGTTTCTGGATGAATCGCAACTGCAATCCATCGGCCTCGTCAAGGAATGCATCGTCATTCAGAAACCCGCTCATGAAAATCACTGGGATTTCAAGTTGACTTTCGCGTATTTTTTTGGCCAGCAAACAACCGTGCATATCGGGCATAGAAATGTCGGTGAGCAGTAGATCAAATCGTGATGCCGCTACCTCCTTTAATGCGGCCGCGGCTGACGTAACGCCAGTAACTTTGTAGCCCATCGTCTCTAACAGAATTTTGGTTGCGTTTAGTACCATCGGTTCATCATCGACGAGAAGAATTGACTCAGTCCCATGGCGATTCGATGTTGTTGAACATTCAGGCTTGGAATTGCTTAATTCAGTCGCCAACGGACTCATTGCGGGGAAGTAGATATTAAACTCCGTGCCAAACTCCGGGCTGCTAAGAATGCTGATTCCGCCTTTGTGCTGCTTAACGATTCCGTGCACCACGGCAAGGCCAAGTCCGGTTCCACGTTCAATCGGCTTGGTCGTGAAATAGGGCTCGAAGATTTTCCCCAAAAGCTCATTGCTGATTCCGTGACCGTTGTCGCGAATCGTCAGAGTTACGTAGTTTCCGGGTTGTGGAGACAGCGCCCAGTAGCGTGCTGGTTCCAATGCGTGAATGCGGGTCATTCTTGTTTCGATGCAGATGTTTCCTATACCCTCGACTGCGTCGCGCGCATTGATAAGCAAATTCATTAGGATTTGTTCAAACTGGCTCGGGTCCAATTCAGCGTCCAATAGGTCCTGATTCAATAGAGTATCTATGCGTACCTGCTCACCGAGCAATTGTCTCAAGAAAAGCTCAAAGCGTTGTATTGAACGATTAATATTGATTCGCACGGGTCGTACAATTTGTTGCCGACTATACGTTATCAACTGCTTCGTGAGATCAGCCGATTGTTCCGAAGCGACCTGAATTGCCGCGAGATGCGCCAGTCGCTCTGAATCATCTAAATGCTTCACCTGGAGGCAGTAGCAACTGGTTTGAACGATGGTGAGCGCGTTGTTTAAATCATGCGCAAGACCAGCGGCCAATCGCCCAATGGCTTCCATCTTTGCCGATTGTCTCAGCCGCTCGTCGGCAAGGACGCTTTCGGTTATCTCTTGAATTACTGACTCAATGCCGACGACAACTCCCTCTCCATTTCTCACTGCTCGCGAAATCGAGTGAACCCATCTCAGATCGCCATGGTTGGTGTGAATTCGGTAGCGGAGCTGTTGTCGGTCGAGCGAATTCGCCACTAACTCTAGATACTCACGAAAGGCATCAAGATCCTCCTGAATGAACTGGCCGAGATACTCATCAGGACTAGGGCTCTTGGCCGAAACACTGAGTCCGTGGATACGAAAGCTTTGCTCGGACCAGTTCGACTGTTGTGTTTTCATGTTCCAATAGATAGAGCCTAGTTCTGCGAGGGATACAGCGTCCTCAAGTCTCACTTTAAAGTCGTCTTTTTGTTGCTCGGCAAGCGATCGCATCTGCCCTTCGCTGACAAGCTTTTCGTTCGTTGCAATTAGTTCCTTTGTTCGCAGCTTGACTTTTTCCTCTAGATTTTCATTCGCCATGCGAAGCTCATCGCGAGCCTGCTCTAGTTTTCTTTTCGTGTTTCCCAAAAGCCCTAGACTGACCGATGTAGCGATCAGCCCAATCATTAGAAAAATTGACGATACCAAAGCAATGAAAAGCTTCGCTTTATTCGAAAGCGACGGAGGTGACTCAAATTTCAAGTCGTCGTAATTTCGGATGGCCAATACCTGATCTTGCAATTCTCCGGTAGGCGTGATTACGAGACCCGCAACCCGATAGACTGCCCCAAGATTGAAAGTGGGCTGTGCACCACTGCGGTCAAGAATCAATGCAGAGAATCGTTTGCCATTGCGTGACTCGAAAGTCTGAATCTCGCGGCCATCAATTGAATGGCGATCGACAAGTGCGCCGTGCCAGTATACCAGTTGATTTAGATTCGATTCATCGATGGCTGGCGTCGATGGCTGATCGGCAAAGCTGAGACCCTGCGGGGGCAGTTGGTTAAGTACTTCCGAGTGCTCGAGCAGTACTCTGTGTCCGAATTCACGCCGAAGTCCAACGACCTCTAAGCGTTGTTTTACAGCTCCCTTGAAAGGTAGTTTGGTACTTGTCTCAATACCCGTACCTTCGTCGACAAGCAGAGTTCGCTCATTAGTTTGACAAAAGACGTCAGCGGAAAATCGCACAAATCCATAGTCACTTTCAGGATCGGATTGAATTACAGATTTAAGCGGTGTGTGCGGGATGGAAGCGAGAAATTGTTCTCGAGAATTTAGAACACGAAAGAAGCTACGATTGGGAACAATTAATCTGAAGGTGTTTTTATCTTCAAGTGGAATCACGGCCCCAGATATTTCCACTTCCGTGTAACTGAACTGTTCAGGATCAACTCTAAAGCCTGCATGTACGACTTCACACTCCAGTCCTTGGCTTGCTAGGCGGTATTCCATTTGGCCAGCAATGTTGACCATCCGTACCATGACACCTCGCAATCGCACGAAATTCGCATCTTGAGTCTTCATGTTCCCGAGAACGTCCGAGATTCCGAGCAGTGGCGGCAAGCTTAGCTCGCCAGCTGTCCTGCGCTGGACTGACTCAACTTGAACAAACGAATTTCTATGTCCGTTCTTAGTGATTCCTTTCAATACTAATTTTTCGCCGACGGAAACTGGCCAAAAAGTTTTTTCCGAGGCAGTATCCTTCGCTTCGCAGTACACACCACAGGTGTCGTCGCTTAAAAAAAATCCCTTCCATCCATCAGGTACACAGGTGACCGTTCCTTCTAACACAAGAGCCTTACCAGTGGCGGCTTCATCCGCTGGCATGAACTTAACTTGAACCGCTTTAGTAATGCTCGCAAGCGAATCATCAGATAAAGCACTGCCATACGAAGTCAAAATCGTGACGGTGCAAACCAGCACAACCCAAAACTTGCTAAATGCCATAGTCGCCATCCAAAGTACAGGCCAACGGTACCCATGCACCCGCCATTGTAGCGAAACTTCAGCATGAACGCCCAATCTTTTTGTAGATTATGCAATTCAAATGCATGGGGGCGCCCCGTTCAGTAAGACGCATGACTTACAGTTCGCGGGGAAGGAAGTTCATTCGTGTTAGAGCATAACCCAAGTAGCCTAGTGCTAACTTTACCTGGTAAGCCAAGCCATGCGGTTGTCTGCGGATCCCTAGTGGCATCAGCCATCGAAGGTACTACCATACGTCCGCAATGCTTCGTCGATCAACGGAGAACTTAACCACGACAGAGACAGGCTGCGCGGCTTTCCTTGAATACGCGAAAGTGGCTGTTCCAGTGAGGTGCGGGTACACCGAGATTTTTGATCGTGACAACGCTAAAGTGGTACTCACGGGAAGTGCCTTTTTTATTGATCTTGTCAGCCACAAAGTTCCTGAGTAACGCAGATGAAAGATGAGTTTTGGTCGGTCGTTCCGGGAGCCGGAATGGGCCCCTTGGTTTTTGATACTGAATACGAGGCGGTACTTCAAGCGCTTCGCGATCAGGGTATCGATGTTGATCGATTAAGGTTGGATGGATCGCGGAAACTGTCTGTACAAGAACTTCATACGAAGCTGGTTTTCTCCGAGACATATCCTCGGTTGCTTGTCCGGATCGATGTGGATGATGACCGACTGCGATTCGGTTCGCTGTCGGTGATTGGCAAACGTGTGCATGAGATTATCGGCATCTTCAAGATATCGCGAAAGCAAACACTCTGGAGCAGCGTTGATGACAACTCTGTAGCCGTAGGGTCTGTCACTACCGGAAATGCCACTGACCAAAGTCGCGAGTTACTTGCGCGAGGTACGATTTGGATCCCTGGACTTGGGTTGGGTTTAACGCTCCGCGATGGGCTGGTTGGCACAGTTCATCTATGCCATCCTTCACAATCACCGCGTACGGGCACTGGTAGTTGGACGAAGGAGCAGCAGAGGTTATCCGAGGTTCGCGAGATTCCTGCCGCGTCGCTGCCGCCTGTAACTCGCACACGCAGTCGCCAAAACGTCTTGGGCCTCATGCTCCATCTCGCACTAGCTGCTTCGATTGGCATTCTTGTGTGGTGGGCGATGCAATTGCAGCGTAGCTGGGACGCAGCAGTTGATGTGCCCGCAGTGGTCGTTGCATTGGATCCGCCACCTCCGAACCCGTTGCCGAACGACATCACTCTTAGTTTCAATGATGCCGGTGGTGTCGAGCATCGCCAAACGCTTGGTTACATGCAGTTCGAAATGGCTCCCAAGATGGGTGACGAGATCAATGTGCGTTACTTGCCGGGCGCTCCCGATAAGATCCTTGGCCCAGTCGCCTTTCGTGACGTTGGGTTCAGCAGTGCTTTACCGTATGGAGTTGCGATACTTGGGGTTTACTCAGTTCTGCAGTTGATCCTATATGGAGCCCCGCGTCGCGCGAAGAGTCGGAGATAATTCGAATGCAACCTAAAGCAAATCTAACTTTGCTTGATCGGCCTCCCGAGGGTGAAGTGAAAAAACCAGCCCACAGGTAATTGCTCGTTGCCCACTTTTCCATGGACCCATTAACCAGTTCATTTGAACGTGCTGCTCGCCCAAAGTAAGCATAAAAAATATTCCGAAATACTTGTAACACTTTGCCATTCATTGGGTATTGATTGGATAAGGCTCTACTTGGAGACGACAATTTCGCGATTTACAAGGAATTTCGAGGTGCAAAATGATCGGTTCGCGTCGAGCGTTCAACAAAAAAGGGATCAAAATTCTCCCGCAAGCCGCTTACTTTCTGGCATTCACAGCCATGATTTTTGGAAGCTACGTCGAAGCGATGGGGCAAGCGCGTGGAATTCGGTCAAAGGTAACGTCGATCCGAATTGACGATGAAGACGATCCGCTTTCAAACGACGAACCTTATCTCATTCTAATTCGTGTGCGAGCTCGTTTGCTCGGATTCGGAACGCCGACTGCAAAGCTTGATCCGGCGTCGATCAACGTAAGTCTTAGAATGAATGGGCAAAACAACTTAGGGCGAAGCTCCGACAACTGGGCGGAGGAACCGCTATCCTTTGCGATACCCTCTACGATACCTAATTCGGCAGAGGCACTGGTTCCAGCAAACCAGGCTGGTTGGATCGTCTGTGGATTATTGGTCCATATGGAAGAGGACGGTTTCCCAAAGGCGACCGCATCGCAAGTTGGTACTGACATCAGGAACGCTATTCACAACAAACTGACTGAATTCGCCGGCCAGAACAAGCCGCTGACTGTGGATAGTGTGATAAAGGAAGTCGTAGGCCAGTTATCTGCAAACACGCTTAAGAAAGCGATGCAGAATCTGATTGCAATGGTCGATCCCGATGATTTCGGGGGCATGCATCTAGTCGGGGGCGTAACACTTCCGAATGGTCACGTTTGGACTTATGCCGGTAGTCCCAACCCGATCCTTCCTCTGTTCAATGGCTCGACCCCGCTGGCGATCCCAGGCGGTGTGGTGCTATCGAATGCCTCGCCGAGCCGAAACTTTTCGCTGACATTCCCAGGCGGTCTACAGACTTCCTTGCCCTCGAATATGAGATTTCAGGGAAGGCACATTGTTCGGGGCAGAATAGAAATTTTCCAGCAATGACAATGCAGGGCCTTAACCGATTTCGAAGGTGCTCGTCATGTTAGATTTTCATCTGGGGATGGGGCGGCATTTTCGGTCGCTTCATTCCCATTCGATGTCCGAAAACTCGCAATGTTCTCGTACGCGTGCCTCCACTCGCTTAAGAAGGTCGGGCTTTTCCCAGCTCAATTCAGATGGTGGGTGGCAAAGGGGAGACTCGATGCATCCTCTTCGAGTTGGTATTGCCGCCGTCAACTGTCGGATTTGCTACGGAAGGCTGGGATATTCCTTCGAGCTCGGAACAACCCTACGGCCGCGCGCGCGATCCCAATATCGGCAGCGATTTTTCCATCGGGTTCTTTTCCCAAGCGGGCGATGACTGCTGGGGTCCAGATTTTCTTCCAGCGTTCTTCCTCCTGCGACGGAATTCCGAGCGATCTGCGTTTGTCTTGGACAACGTTCCGGGAGCAACCCAGCTGCTTCGCAACTTGAGTATCTGGAAGTTTACCCAGCAAGCTCAACGCTTGCTTGGTCCACTTGCTTGAACTTGGACGGCTAGGTTTTCGTGAGCTTGCTATCCCTAGGCATTGACGCTTTTGACGAACCGTGGCATGCGACAGCCCAAGTGTTTTGGCGATTTGTGCATCTGGTTGCACTCCCAGCCATTTCAATTGCTCCTCAGTCCAAGGGTGGCGTTTGGTGTCGGTCGATGGTTCTGCGGGCTCGATTCCCAGTTTACGTCGACGATTTCCAACCGTGTTAGCAGTTACGCCCCAACGTCGTGCAAGCTCTCCATCTGAGAAACGGCCGAGCATTTTCAATCGCTTCTGAGTCCAGTTGAAAACGGTGCGATCAATCGGAGCGATAGCACGTTCTAGCCGGGCAGCCCTGATCTTGTACACCGTGCAGCCGAACTTCCGTGCAATTTCTTTGTCAGAGTATTTTCCGAGCATTTTCAACGCTGCGGTGGGGAGCGGGTTGTTCATGGTCGTATTTCTAGCCGGATGTCACCCGCGTGCCAAGTCACCGTGTCGATACACTCTGAATCGAGTTAGTGTTGAAAATCTGCAACGCAATGTCAACTCCG
>JANRMD010000249.1:0-11476 GCA_033761895.1 Pirellulaceae bacterium
TGGGGTAAGGGGACTTCTGCGCTGACGAACCGAAATTCGGTCATTCCAGACTCAAAATGATGAAATTATGCACCGAGGCGCCCCGCTACGCTAAAATTCATGAGCGTATGCAATATCCGGGCTAGCCGCGGGTGACCGAAGGCCTAATCGTCCATCACTATTCGACTGGCCAATGCAAGTAATTTCCCAGGTGACGTCGCATTGGGACAGGTAATACCCATGCCATCCCGAAAGCCTTGACGGCTTCCGCTACAAAGTTACGCAAACTGGTTCAGTGCCAACAACTCGATCAGTTCGACAATCCGGTCGTCGTCGGCCTCTTCCCTTCGCTTCTTCTCAGTTTCGCCCTCTGGATCCGTGGAAAAACCGCTGAATTCAGGGAGATTCTGCGAAGCCCCGCTAGATTCCTGCTCCACTGCGAAACAGAACAATTCGCTGTAGGCCTCTCCAGAACCAACCAAACCCGATCCGCCAAGCCCCGAATCTCCCTGGGAATTTCCCGACCCCAAATCAGATCCGCCGACTGATCCGGAACCGCCTAAAGGGGGTGTTCCTTGGAACTCGCCCTCACCGTTGGCTCTGGCGTTCAAGAAGTTGATTACCAGCAACACATCAATCGGCGATACACTACTATCCCCGTTCACGTCAACAAAAGGAGGGGGTACAAAATTCGAGCCCACCAATGAGCGGCTGCCTCGCGCATTCAACTCGTTGATCACTAAGAGCGCGTCGAGCGGCGAGACTTCGCTGCTGCGATTCACGTCGAATCGATTCAGGGTGTTTTGCCACTGGCTAGTGTTTGAATCAAAACCGAAATCGATGTCTGCAGTCGCTGTATTGGCAGCGACGGTTGCGAGTTGACGACCACCACTGGGGCTGATGGGGTTCGACGTTGGTGAGGTTACCTGAACTCGATAACTTCCTGGAGGTAAAGATGGGAAAGAGTACTGGCCACGCACGCCCGTAACGGTCTGTGTCTCCGCTCCAAACTGCAGATTATCCAGTCGCACGTTTCCAATCGTGTGACCTGATGCAATGGCGTAGGCAATATCCGCAGTGCCTCGAGCAATCCGCATCTTTTCCACACCGCCATCGCTCAGTTCTGCAGTGGTGTACCTCCCCAGCAGTTGTCCCGACGTGTTGTAAACTTCCAGGCGGCCGAAGGACGATGCAGCAGCGCCGATCGCATCAATCTCAACTACGCTAGTCGGCGAACTGAAAGTGATCTGAAGACGGCGAGTCGATGCGGTCCAAGTTGATAAATACGACTGAGCTGCCCTCGAGAATCCACGAAAGTTCTTGTTGCCCGTGCTGTTGGCGGTGTCGCTAAACACCCCTACGCGACCATCACTATCGGAACCAATGGCAGAGAGCGTTACGACCGAACTAAAGTTGCTTGCGAGTTGACCATCGGGATAACTATCTGGCTCAATCTTTCGTCGCAGGTTGAGGGCCTCTCCGTTGGGTCCCGTTACATCAACGGTCCAACCAGCGGCTCCGAACTCACCAGCATCGCGCAAGTTGTTCTTGTTCGCATCTATCCAAACGAATCCATTGATCCCTGGAACCTGGGTCGCATCGGCGCGTGACAATCGCCCACTAAATACGTTACTGACTACCGTACTTTGAGAATCTCGAGCTCGAATTTCAATAGTGGTCGTGTTGCTTGCGACCGGAATGGAAAGATCCAAGTTGGCGACGTAAACATTCGGCTGACTAAAAGTCTGCCAGGCACCGCCATCAAGTCGATACTGAATATCGGTAATGCGATTGATGGTGATATCGTTTCTGAAACCATCGGTGTTCAGGTTGGGTAGCGTCTGAACCGTGGCACTGCCAGCGAACTTGTAAGTGCTAGTTGCCGCATCGTAGAACCCCGAACCCGTTAACTTCAGCGGCACATCGAGTACGTCAAAGATCCCGTCGCTATCACTATCCTGCCACCCAATCATCGCTAATGTTGAGGCGGGTGAAATGTTATTCAAATAGGCAGTATCTAGTAGTCCGCCAGACGCCATGATGCTTGGTTGTTGCACAAATCCGGGCGTAGTATTGTCAGCAGCGTTCGTATTCGGTGTGTTGTAATATCCGCGGCGCTGAAAAAATGAGCCGCCACCAATGTATTCATCCCGGGCCCAAAACATATGCCCAGTTTCGTGCGCAAAAGTCGAAGCAGGGCGCGTCGCAGGGATAACTTGGAACAAACCTCCCGCAAAGGCAAAAGCTCTCGAAAATGAGCCGCCCGCTGCAAATTGACCGTCGGCATCATTAAACGAGGGAACGACGAAGATCGAGAACGACCAATCAGCATCGAACTTCACGCGTTGGGCATGGTTAAAGGCTCGAATCCCCGACTGAATGTTGCTACCATAACCTGCCCCAACAAGGAACTCTTGAACCCAAAATGAGTAATCGTTCGAGATGCGGCTAATCGGCTCGTAATCGGTTTCGACGGGTGTCGTGGCAAAAGTCGGATCGATCACAAATTCGAGCTTGTGCACCGTGTTCAATTCCGCCAGCGTGTCCACCCACCACTGGTGCCCCTCATGGATCTTATCCATGACAATTTGGATGTTTGCTTGGGTCCAAGTTTCGGTGTTGGGGTCCCTGCGGCCATTACTCTCCAGGAAAATGGGGGTCACCGCCACCCGGCCGAGCATAAACTCACCGGTGTCTTCTTCGATCGCTCCGAAGGGTAAACCAGCGAACATCTGCCGCAACTCAAGTTGCTCCAGCCTCAGCCGACGAACGCTCCGCGAGTCTCGTTTTCTTCGATTGAACGGGCTCATATCAAACGCGGCCATTGGAAAACCTCTGGAAAATGCGGCCCACCAGATCGGAGTGCCTACACTTTGACTCTAGACGCTGCTGCGCGTTCCCTCAATGTGTCGGAGTCCATTAAACACCACCCGCCGGAGCCTGGGGAGCTACAATCGGCAATTCCGCTAGATCCCGCTCAAAATCACAGCGGTCCCACAAAAAAAGGGGGGGTAGGGTTGACTGGCGGCCGTTCGTTTCTTGTGTGCCTGGCGCCTTGCGCATTGGGAGGTGGTTGGTCGCACCTGACAGGTGCGACCCACTCGGAGCGCCAGCACCGGAATGCTCGCAGAGCAGGTGTTTGATCCTGAAGGGATCACAGAATCTGGGATGAGCGTGGTTAGCTCGTCAACTCTGCGATCCCTTCAGGATCGACACTCACGCGACCGCCCCAACCGGTGGTGGCGCTCCGCTTACCACCGGCTAATGGCTTGGATCCCCTCGGGATGGTGTGGTCGTAAGATGCCTGGCACCATCTGACACTGGGTCGTAAGGTGGCTGGCACCTATCGGATGGTGGCTGGCACCAATTGGACGCTTCGTTAGTTAGGGGCCAAGAAAAGCTGACCCATCAACCAACATCATTGCCGACGAAAACGCTAGCAAAAACCACACTTTGTCGGCTTTGTCGCGAGGGAAAAATTGTATGGTGGCTGGCACCTTGCGCACTTGGTGATTTTGCTGGCAAATTGCGCACAAGGTGGCTGGCACCTATCGGATGCTAGATGTCGGACGGCGGTGTGATGTTTGAGCGCCAAAAGAAAACGCTGCGCCCCTCCGGTGGGTGGGTGCAGCGTTTGGGTTTTCGGTCTTCGCGGCTTCCGCCGAGTAAACTCGGCGGGGTAGCGCGATGTCACATTATGGGGCCGTTCTATCTGCGGAAGAAGCTTGCCAGAAGTTGGTCGCGAATCGAGCCGCTTGAGTTACCCCGAACCGAAGTTGAGGATGCCATATAAACGGTGTCTGACTCGGCCAGGACATCATCGAGCACGCTTACGTCCATATCCCGTTGAACTTGGAAATCGACGCTTGAGTCTTCATCATCCAAGGTTGATAGCAACGCCACATCCGCAGAGAACACGGCTGGTTCAACCTCTTCTTCATCTTCCGATCGGCTTCCAACCAAGATGTTCTCCAAGCCAGCCGCCCAATCACTGGCCAGAGTTACCTCTTCGCCAGAGCCATAAGCGAGCGCATCATGGTTGTCACCGAATTCACCTTCACCCGAGCCACGCAGAGCATTGAGGAAGTTGATTACGAGCAAAGCGTCCAGTGGGGAAACTTCACCATTGCCGTTGACATCCACGTAAGGCGGTAGCGGCTGATTGACTGGCAGCGTCAATTGACGAGGCTTGGTCGGGTTGTTGAGGTAGTTGATGATTTGCAGCGCGTCGATTGGCGACACAAATCCATCTCCATTCACGTCCAAGTTGTTTCCAGCCGCATCCTTGACCGACGAAATGTTCGACGGGTTCTTGTATGGATTCGGCTGAATGTTGATCGCATAGTCCTCAACCTCACCATCGGTTGCAGCTCCCGTTGGAGTTGCGACTGCATCGCGATTGGTGCTCAATCGGAATCGAGCATAAGTCGTTCCGCTAACCGCAGAAGCCGGAACCAGAGTTGTAAACGCTGGCAAGGTTACTGTGCTGGCGGAGGATGGGATCGCGAACTGCAGCAAGCTGACCGTTTGCGTACCTTCTGTATTCTCGAAGATGCCATCGGAGTCGTAATCGAACCAGTACGACAGATAAGCGGTTGAGCCTGTGGTGTTGGTCACCGTGACCGTAAAGCTGGTGTTGAACGCCGAGAACAACTGAGTGAAAGTCACTCCGTCATCACTGTCCGCATTCGGAACCTTGGCATCTGCGTCCGGCGAAACCGTCACACCCAAGCTCAGACCGTTAACTACCGTGTGTCGAGGCCCGTTATCATCGGCCAGCGAAGTGTACTTCGGTGCTGGAGCATCGCCATAGTCAAGACCTTCGCCGAGGAAGATGGTAACCGTGGTCGAACCATCCACTTGGTTGGCCTTGAGCACGTTGCCCGCATGATCGCGGATCGCAACGATTTCACCTACACCGACGCCTGCTACACCGCGAGCTCCTTCAACCACAACACGGTTACCGAATTGAGTTGTCGTAATGCCCGCCAAGTTCTGACTATCGATCGCGTCCTTGATAATTGCCGCCACTTCCTCGGCTGTGCCGGCTGTGTTCGCCAAGCCCGAAACCGAGATTGGTACGGCCGCTGGCGATCCAGGAATGCCTTGTTGAGTCAGCACAGTCGAAGTCAACGTCAGTCGGGTGTTGGCATCGCCACCCAGTCGTACCAAGCCGCCGCCTACGTAAGCTGGACTCAAGCCAAGACCTGCACCTTGAATCGCAGTTACTAACGCGTTTCCAATTTGGCTGGCCGTAGCTCCAGCGACGAAGCGAACAGCCACGTTGCCCGACAGGACATTGCCATCGGTATCCAATTCGAAGGTTACCGGAGCACCGCTGCGATCGATGATAAAGGTCTGGCCATCAGCAACGCCGACAGGCAATCCTGCTTGCAGTGGAATCTGCAATCCGAAGGTCGAACGCACCCCTGGCTTGCCAGTCACGGTCAAACCGCTTGTTTCTGGCAACAGCGTGACAGCATTCGAACCACCGATCTGCAATACGCCGTTGCCGAGATCCGTTACCGTTACTGCCAAAGATGTGGCTGAAATCGCTGTGCGAATCGCTGTAACGACGGCTTCTTTCGAAGCACCCGTCGCGAGCGTAATCACACGGTTTGTGGAAGTGGATGCCGAGTTGTTATCGAACTCGAAGGTGAACCGACGGGTACCATCATCGATGGTGAAAGTCGTTCCATCCACAATGTCACCGACGATAGCATCTGCTGATGGCACGGTCACGATGTAGCCCAGGTCCAACTCGAATGTTGTGCGGCTGCCATCGGCCCCGACAATATCAAACGAATCGCCGTCTGTGTAATTCTGTGCTGCTTTCGCAACGATCGCTGACTCTTTGGTATTCAAGAATCGGACGGTGTAGACACTTTCGGAACGCCAAATTCCAGCTAGCGGTGTCAAGCGAATGATGCCGCTGGTGTTGTTGTATCCAAAGCTGTAGTCCACGCCTTCGACCAAAGGAACGTTATCGCGATAGACGAGCACTG
The DNA here is from genome assembly GCA_033761895.1 of Pirellulaceae bacterium. Taxonomy (GTDB): domain Bacteria; phylum Planctomycetota; class Planctomycetia; order Pirellulales; family Pirellulaceae; genus Aureliella. Next base: position 5,985 of record JANRMD010000249.1, read on the forward strand.
AAGCCGAGCTGACGGTCAAGTCGTCTACGTTTGAACCGCGACCTGGGTCACTTGGTTCGATGCCATCAATCAATTGAATGTCAAAGTACTTCAGTGTCTTGCCGGTCAATTCAACGACGGACAAATCAGAGTTGGTATCTTCGCCAGCGGTATCGTTGTCCGCAGGTTGAAGCAGAATGACCGAAGGTCCTACGAAGTCTGCACGATCTTGAGCACCACGATCTTTGAAGACGTTCTCACCGAGACCGAATGGTGTCTCAACGGCTGGATCGTCTACACGCAGTTGGCCCGTCGAATCGTATTGCGGAGCCAAGATTGGCGAAGCAGCGATTCCCAAAGGCTGCTTCACAGCCAGCAGTGATGGGCGATCCTGCAAGGAGTCGATCGAACTATCGATAATCGGCGACGATGGTGCTGGATAAATGTTGCCAGTTCCCGCACTTACGAAGACTGGAACGTTATCGGTAACCAAGCTGGCGAATTGGCCTGCGGTCGCAGAGCCCGCAGTGTTGGCGGTATTGCGTTGGAAGGTTGTTCCACCGATCACCGTCGAAGCACTCGAAGCATCCACCGTGATACCAACGGCGCTGTTGACGATCACGTTGTTCAGCAAGGTAGCCGAAGCGTTATTGGTAACCGAGATACCCGCTCCACCTGGGCGATAGTTGTCGGCCGCTACACTCGAAAGCGCTCCGACGGCATCGATATCCGCACCCACCGAGTTGCCCGTGACCGAGCCTTGGTTCGATACGTCTGTCAAGCGAACGAAAGCGATTCGACTGTTGCGGTTAAACCCGAATGCGTCGATATCAACCGTAGGTGACGCTGCCGAAGCACGACCAACCAAGGTATAGCGATTGCCATCGGCACTTACTTCAACCAACACTTCTTCAGAATCACCAACTTCGAATACGACCAAGTCTGGGTTCGCATCGCCGGAGCCTGTCAGAAGGTTGTCGGTGAATTGCAGAACCAATTGTCCACCGCGTCCAAGGCTGACGACGCCTTCATTGGCGAGCGGTTCGCCACTGCCGCTGAAGTTTGGTGCGCCAACCGCATTGGCTGGCACATCCAAACCAGCTGCTGGAGCTGGTCCACCTGCGAATTGAGGCGAGTAAACAGTAGCGGCATCTGCAAAGGCCAAGTCGCCAATGTTGAACACTTGGTTGCTATAAATCGTCGGCAAGAAGCTGGTTACCGAGCTCACCGAGCCACCGATGATGGTGTTGTTCACCAATCGAACGAACGGCACAGCTGCTGGTGGTGCACCGGCCGCTATCGCTTCGCCTGCAACACTGATTCCACCGGCACCGTTGAATAGCAATTCGCTATTCATGACCACTGCCCCTGGGGCCAAACGATCGGTATTGATCGTGACCGTATTGCGAGCTGAACTACCGGTCGAGTTGGTTGTGGCATCGCGAGGTGTTGAAGCGATCGAGATACCGAAGCCCAAGGAGTTGGTAATCCGAGCACTGTCGACCACAATTTGACCCTGTGGACGCTCGCGATTTTCTCCGCCCTTGCCAGTCGATACAAGCTTCTGACCAATCGAAGCCGGCACAACTGCCGAGGCATTACCAATCAAAGCTACTGTCGCACTAGTCGCACCGGTGCGGTCATTGTTGGACAAGTTTGCCGAGATCTGCAGCTGAGCTTGGATCGGAGCCGAATTCAAAATGTCACGGAAGCGAGCCGCGATCACTTGAGCACTTTCTGCTCGCACCGCACCAGTGGCTGTATCCAATAAGGCAGTGTTGTATGGCAAGGCGATGTTGCCTGGCTGGACTGCGAATCCGTCATTGACGTCATCCATTTCGAACGTCAGTGTACGAGTTCCATCACCCACCGTAAACGTTGTGCCACTGATCATCGTACCCGCAGCATTGAAGCGGATAGAAATGCCTTCAGCGAGTCGCGAGTCCGGTTCAACCGCACTGTCCAAAATGATCGTTGGAATGGTTGGAGGGGTCGTTACCAACTGAGGTGTGCCGTACTCTTCACCGCCACGAATTTCAAACTGGTAAGGACCAACAGGAATTGAACTCGCTGGAGCATTGGGGTTCGCAACGAAGTTCGTCGTATTGGTCGGGGCCGAAAGGACCATTTCACCACGTCCTGCGACACCGATGATGAAGTCGTCTAAGTAAACTCCTTCAAAAGTATTGCGTTGTGCTCCAAGAGCACCTGGACGGAATTGGTCTGTCGATCCATCAAAGTTCGTCGACGTATTGAAGGCACTAAAGGCATCACCCACAAAGGTCGTCGTCAATCCGAATGGACCGGCGGTTGCCACGGTCAGACCGGTTAGGTCCACTGTGTCCAGATTGCGGATTGCGTAAGCTTGTGTGCGTCCACCGGCGAACTGAGCGGCGAGGCTTTGTTGCAACGCAAGTGCAACTTGGCCTGCAGTCATGTCGGCTGTCACTGCTATCGGAACGCCTGCGGTTCCCAAGGATCCATTGACGGTGAATGGTGATCCGGCGGGTACGACGACGTTCTTAGCACCTTCCAATTGCAATCGGTTGCCCGATACAACTGGATTGAGCTTGCGAACAAAGCTCATGATCAGGTTGTAGTTGCCCGTGCTGCCGGTGGCAGCGGTTCCAGTCACGCTTGCGCTGTACTGTTGATTTCCTGCACCGCTAACACCGATGTAGTAGGTGCCAGTGTATGGTGCGACGAAAGTCAGTGCACTGTCGCTGGAGCCAACTCGATTGTCGTTTTGAATCAGCAAACCATTGCTATCGCGAAGTGGTCGACCTTCCGAATCAAAGACTCGCAAGAAGCTATCCAAACCGCTACCAATTGAAGCCGCTTCGGTGTTGGCTGAGAATGTACCACCAGCTTCCAAATCGACTCGCACCATATCCACGTCTTGACCAGTAGTGGCGTTGGCTGGATTGTCTCCAATGTTGCCGTTGCCGACAATGCGAACTGTATCACCCGTCATGCCGCTTTGCGAAGCACGAGTGATTGTGTCATTGTTTTCAGTGCTGTAGTTCAAGCCCGTGATCACCGCAGGCACCACTGGGTTGGCCAGCACAGCCGCTTGCAATGCAAGAGCCACAGTCTCAGCCGAATCACCAGCAGTGAAACTTACCGCTACATCTGGAGCGGTCGGTGGTGGGCCACTGCCATCGGTAAAGACGTAGCGAATGCCTTCGATGGTAATGCTATCGCCATTAGTGATGGCTCGACCACCAGGCAGCATCACCGAATTGCCCATTTCAATTTCAAACTGCTCACCGTTGATGAACAGCACTTCGCCGTCTTGCAACTGATTGCCCGCGATCGTGCGAATCTCTGGTCCACGGCCACCGGACAAACCATATCCAAAACTACCTGCCGTCGAGAATTCGATTCTCAAGCGAACATTCTGGTTTCCAGCAAACAGTGCCAGCGGTACGCGAGCCTGTCGCCACTGTCCGTTGTTATCAAACAAGCGTTGAACATTGGCGTTACCACTTACTAGCGGATCCAGTTCGTCGTCGAATGGACCTGCGTTGGAACCCGAAGGAGTTGGGTCATTGTTGGTTGCAACCAACACCCACTGGCCATCATCACCCGAAGCGTAGACTCGCAGCGCATCTCGCATGTAGTCGTTGACGTTATCGCCCAGGCCAAGATCCGAAGCGGCTTGCTCAGTGTCAAAACGGTAAGTGAAGTAAAGGGTTGGCAGATCGCCTGCACCAATGCCAGCCAAACTAAAGTCAGCACTTTCAATTGCACCTGCAGCACCACCAGGGAAGTTGTAGCTGTTGTTCAAGCCGGTTGAGGCAGGGCCATTGAGGTCTGGTACTCCGTTTGCCCCTGGACCTTCGTAACCGAAGTACAAGCTCGAGCCACCCGAGAATGCACCACGGCTATCGTTAGGTGTGCGTGGCAATCCGTGACCGGCTTCACCCGATCGATTACCACTGGTGTGCCACAAGTTAAAGTCAAGCGTCGAGAACGCGAGACCTGTAGCTCCAAACACTCCGGTGCTGATACTGGTCGCGCCATTAGCAAACACAGGCTGCGGAACACCCGCGGTATTGAACGCGTGAATGTTACCTTGGACATCGATGCCGAACAGGATCTGCGCTAGACTGCCGTTGGACGCATGGGTTGGTCCAGCCACGAGACTGGTAAACTGAATTCCAGTCAGGTTGTAAGAACTTGCAACGTAGGTCGCTACGTTTCCAGCTGGACCATTCGCGCCAACCGCAGTTCCGTTCTGGTTGAGTTGTACTGTGTACAAGCCACCGTTACCACTTACAGCAAACAGGGTGTTACCGATAACCGCAGTACCGGTGATGAGACCTCCCGGTGCAACGCCTGCGGTTGCCAATGGTCCACTGGCTTGAACTGTCCCACCGGTCAATTGCACGAGTTCACCGTTGGCAACTGCGGACAGTCCAGGAATCAAGGAGCCATTGATGGCCTGGGCAATTCGAGCCGCAACGGTTTCAGCCGTGTCTGAGGCCAGAACTAAAACTTGGATGTTGCCACCGCCCACGCCTCCAACACTGCCAAAGTCGGTGACAATGTTAGCTGCTTCCAGGTCGGTGAAGGAGCCAGTCAGTACACCCGCGATGCTCATACGTCCCGAGTCGTAGGAGACCGTTACACCCGTTGGGACTGCATTCGTGATCGAGTCAACGAACTCTCGAGTGGTAGCCGATTCAGAAATCGGGATACGAACAGCGCCTGCGGTGACACCGAGGCCACCCGAAGTTGCCAGACCGGTACCTGTAATTTGGATCGGCGCAGTCGTCGATGCGTTCTTGAACGAAACACGGTTGGAGTTCGGATTCACACCCGCTGTTACTCCAAAACCAGTTTGGCTGTTGACTGCAGCGGCCAAGGCTGCTGCCAAGTCGGCTTGCGTGTTGGTAGCTGCGAACGGAACTCGCACGTTCCCAACGCCAATTACGGAGTTATTGCTATCGAATTCGAATATTCGCTCCCCACCACCCGCGTTTTGAATGCGAACGGTTGAGCCATCTGCCAAGAACGCGCCGCTAAGTGCGCTAACCACAACTACCGAACCGGTATCGAATTCGTAGTCAATTCCATCCAAAGTAAACGTCATGCCATCCCGAACAAAACGTCCGTTAGCAGGATCATAGTTCACGCGCAGGTCGAGTCCCATATCGAACTCGAAGCGGGCTGGGAAGTTGACATTATCGAGCAGCGTAAACGTTTGCCCATCGCGAATGACTCGATTCGGACTTCCGTTGGAATTGGCAGTTGTCACTTCTCTTGCGACCAAAGTCGATGATCGTAAGGTAGTTGAGACGGTACCGTTAGGCAGAATTGGACGAGTTTCTAGGTAGCCACGATCCACAATCGCGGTACCAGCGCCAAGTCCAGTGGGTACACCGGTCTTGTCTTGGAACGGCGCACTGATGGCTGCACCGGTGTTCTCATCGAACTCGAAAAGGATGTTCGTAAAGTAGGAAGGACCAGGACGGTTCAATCCAACGTTGGCAAGCGAATTGGTCACC
>JANRMD010000250.1:0-4939 GCA_033761895.1 Pirellulaceae bacterium
AGCGGCGGTTACCAGAGCAAAAACCGGGGCTAACGCCCATCGGTTAATCCCGCAGATTTACTGATTTACTCTGCGGATCGTTCGGTTTCTCACTAACTTGAGACGCGGTGACGAATGGCGACGAGGGCTGAGGTTGTTAGCGGCCTACGCTTCGCCGAGTCGCAACATCCCGGCCGGCTGGTCCTCGAAAGCGTTGAAGCATTTCGTGAGTACTGAGGCGGTCAGCCGCGATAGCTTACTCATTTTGCATTTTCAATTATGCATTAATCATTACTCATTCGAGACAGTTGATTGACCTAAGGCCATGCGATCACGTACTTCGGGAAACCGTCACGGCTTTCGGGGGCCCTGGTAGCCGCCGCTGCCAAGCGGTGGTTAGTCACCCTGCATCGTGTCCACCGTCTGGCGACGGTGGCTACTCGAAATGCTTGACGGCTTCCGCTACCTCATTCGCAGAGCATTAGGCGGACCGTTTCTTGCGGACGGTGTTCAAGGACGTGCGCTCGAAGGGCGCTTTGAGTGACGGTTGGCGTGGTTGATTGGGTGCCAGCAAGTTCTTTTCCGTCAGATAGCTCACAACAACCTTCAGCAGTGAATCGCGGTATTTCACTGCGTCGCGATCTTCTTCAACCCAAGCCCGCAACTCAATGCGTTGGCTCTGCTGACTGACACATACCAACGTCGCTTGCGGTGCTGGACTCAAAAGCAGATCAGGCTGCTCGACCATCAATTGCTGTAGCATGCGGCATACATCGGCGGGGCGTTCGTCGCGGGTCACTGCGACTTCGATTGGTATCGACTGCAGCCGACCAGCACCCATCCAGTTAACGACATCATGACTAACAAAATTCTTATTGGGTATGATGACCTCACGCCCTTCTTCATCGGAGAGCACCGTGGTTCTCAGCTTTTGTGCGGCTACCCGACCGGTGATATTACCGACCGTGATCAAGTCGCCCAGTCGCGCTGGTTTTTCAAACAATACCACCAAGCCACCCAGCAGATTGCGTACGATATCTTGCATCGCGAAACCCAATCCAATGGTTAAGCCAACAGCCAGCCATTGAATCGTTTCCCACCTCAGTCCAACCAATCGACACGCGATAAAGCAGCCCACACCAAACAGCAAGCAACGACCAAGCACCAATGTAAGGTGTTCCATCGCTTCGTCGAAATTGACACGCTGCAGGACCAAGGCATCAAAGATGCCGGGCAACAGTTTGGCTAACTGAAAGGCGACAAACAACGCGGCCGCCGCCAGAACCAGACGCAAGGCCGTGATAGGGGTTGTCTCGATTTGAGTGCGGCTCACCTTCTGCCCGCTTGCATCAAGAAACGTTTGGGTCACCGTGTCTTGAACACTCCACACGACGGGGTTTCCCAATCGAACGTTCGGGAAGATATCGATCCACAACCAACCTATGCACACGAAGGCTCCCAGTAGCAAAGCGCATTGACTAAGGAAAGCGATTTGATGCTTGAGTTCAAGTGAGTGCTCGGCGAGCGCGCCTGAAACACGAGCCGGTTGGAAATCGTCGTATTCGTCTAGTCGACTTTCATCGCGAGTGCCCGTCAATGCGTGCCAAGCCCCCGAAGCCAAGATCTTCACAGCGGCCCAGAGTGTGGCTGCGACCAGAATCGCAACGAACATAAATCCCGCTCGTTTGATGATCTCGAGCGCCGTGAACTGATAACCGAGCACAGACAGCGTGATCATGGCTACCGGAAAACCGACGCCCAGGAAGTAGAACAGGAATCGCATTCGATAAAGAACACTGCCACCAAATTTTTCGATGAGCGGTTCAAGGAAGCCACCGCTTGGCTTGAGCGACAGATGCGCTGTCCAAGCAACCAGCAACAGCGCGGTGATGAAGCCCAATCGAGCCAGCGAACCACTCCAACTCCCATGATCAATGTGTTCCGCGAAGGCGATCATGTAAGCCGACAACACCAAGCCTGAACCAATGATGAACAGGTAGACCGCAGCGCGTTGGCGACGTGGTAATTCGAGCTTTAGATGCCGCTCAACGAAGCCATTCGTCCGCAGTAATTGACGTGGGACTTCGACGATCAAGGCAACAAAACTGGCCGCGTACAATCCACTCGCTACATGCAATGTCGATTCGCTGACATAACCGGAGCTGAGCCAGCGGGCGATGATGTACAGAATACTTGGAAAGCCAAATGCGACTAACGGTGTAAGTAAACTGGCGATGCATTTGCGAGTGGTCGCGGTTGTCTCGCGCATCCGTTTCCCCAGCAACCAAGACTTCGCCAACATCCGCACCAGGAAGACGATCAGAATAGTTCCCAGCAGCGTCCATCCACTTGATGGGTTGTTGCTCCACTTTTGAGTCAGTGAAAAAATGAAGGCTTCCGTACGGCGCGAATCAAACAGCGAGTTTAGGCCACTGCGAAACTTTCGAAAGTCCGCCGTTGACAAAGGCTCATTGCTGCGTATCCAGGTCACATGGCGATTGATGAGCTTGCGGTAATCGTCGGTCAGCTTTCCAAACGCGGCTGACGCAGAATCAAGCTCGCCGAGCCGCTGACGATAATCGTTGTAGCCCTGTGTCAGCGACCGTAACCACTCACTTCGCTCGCGTAGCAATGTTTGAATCTGCGGTGTCAGATTCGCATAATCAGCGTGCGTTGGCCCGTAGCCAGACAAGGCTAATATGTCCGCGGCTTGACGCACAACGTTGCTGCCATCGAAGGTAAGCATGCCGTTGCTCAACTGCTTCTCTCTTGAACGCTGCAGTTCAGCGTTCACAAACTGGTCAGCCGATCCATCCACTTGCCAATCGTCCAACTGGCTTTTCTTGTGACTGAGCAGCAATCCGATAGTGGGTGTCAGCCCGTACTGCCTAAGTTTGGCGGCGACATCTTCGTAGTCACGCGTCGCCGAATTGAGCTTGGCATTGGCCTCGCCAAGTCGAACGAAAGTGGCGGTGATCTTTTCCGCCAGTTCAGCCCATTGGTCAGCCAAGTTCGCGTTTTGAACCGCGAGCTGGTTCAGTATGGGAGTGCCCGTTGACCGCCCACGGTATTCGGTGGCCATACGGCGCGCCGAATCGATTCGCCGTAAATCGTAAGTGGAATCGTAGTTCGTAAGGTAGTTCAATGGTTGCGGCAACGGATTGCTGCGCATGTCAACTTGCCCAAAACTCGGGATAAATCCACTATCCGGTCCTGCGGCAGGCTGCATCCACGGCGTGGATGGCAACGGATTCGCATTAGCAAGGCGAGTTCCGCTCGAGTTCGCATCGATGGTCGTAACTGGCAGCGGAGGTGGAACAACGGCCGAGTTCGTCGACTTCATGAGTCCATTTTGCGCGTGGCTCGACGAGCCAAAGCAGCTGATGAGGCTGATCGTTAGGAATAGCAGCCGGGTGAGATTGCGATGATAGGCCATCTTTGGCTACTGCCCGAAAATCAAAATGGAGAAAAACCGAAAGCGAAGCGACTTGTGGGAAATCCACGGAGGATGCGAAGTTCCACCCTCGGAAATACTCAATTTGCCAGCTTGAGTCCAGACCGACTGCGATCAGCTTGACTTTTCGAAATCGTTGTTTTCCACTACCCAAAAGATGTAGCAGAGTGTCGCACCTGGCAGGTGCGACCCACCAACACCCGTCAGGCCACCTGTTGCTTGCGGAAGGTCAATAGTGCTTTCCGACTCTAAGAGGCCGTTCTTCGGAGCGCGGGCGTCCTCGCAGCATGTCACTCACTTTCAAAGCAACTGGCTCCCATGCAGTACCTTCCGACGTTCCAGTCCGCTGGTCCGGTTTTCTGGAGCGCGGACGTCCTCGTCCGCTGAACCCGCCGCTTATGCAAACACAACCCGTTCCGGTGTTGGATGGGTTGGTATAGCAGAGTCACCGAGCGGGTGCAGCGAACGCGGGCGCCCGCGCTCCGAAAAAACCGCTCAACTTCTTCGCGTGGCTTCTGGCAACGCTTCGAGCAAGTTTTGTTAAGTCAACAGTCTTTATTGGGTAATGGTCACAGAATTCCAAAACCACGGGAAACATAAATCAACAGCGACAGCACCAGAGCATCCAAGGCGATTATCCAGCAGCGGAGATGCAGGGGCCATTCATGCCTGATGATGTTTGATGCTAGGACAACGATGAAAGCCGATATCGAACAAGCCGCCATGGCGAAATGGAATAACGGATCCACCTCGAAAACCGCTTTCGCCGACTCGTCATCGCTTTCTATCGTCAAAATGCAATATGCAAGCAGAATCAGTAGATGGGAAACCAAGGCCCCCTGCGACAACACCGAGCTATCCCAATACCAAGCACTCGGCTGGGCGGTTGCAGGCGGAGCGTAAGGGTTTACTTCTGACCGCATGTGCGACCTGATGCTTGGATAAATTGCAATCAAACCTAAGGGTGCTCTCATCCTAATCTTTCGAATCGATGGCGTCAGCATCGCTGAACGAAGTTCGAACAAGTGGTTCGACACAATTTGATTTTGGGTTTGAGAGTCGCACAATTGTCTCAATTGTGGCAGCTACGATTGGGACAATCGTGCGACATTGCCACGCCCTCGCAGAGCACAAGTGTTGTGTCCACATTAGATTTTTGGGTAGCGGAATGCGTCAACGGCTTGTTGGTTGTTGCGCCACGGGCAGTGTGAGCCGACGGCGCTAGCGGCCCGTTGATTTTGTGAGCCGACGGCGCTAGCCGCGGGTAACCGAAGGAGTAATCGTTCATCGCCTATAGTCCTGCCAACGCAGAATTACTTCCAATACAACTCACATTGGCACGAGCCAAATCCATGTACGCACCAAACTTCGAGACCCGCGGCTAGCCCGGATATTGCATACGCTCATGAATTTTAGCGTAGCGGGGCGCCTCGGTGCATAATTTCATCATTTTGAGTCTGGAATGACCGAATTTCGGTTCGTCAGCGCAGAAGTCCCCTTACCCCA
>JANRMD010000251.1:0-3573 GCA_033761895.1 Pirellulaceae bacterium
TCGTGTCCACCGTCTGGCGACGGTGGCTACTCGAAATGCTTGACGCATTCCGCTACCAGATTACCCGAAATGCTTGACGCATTCCGGTACGGAAAACTATTTCTTGACTCGCCAGCATGCAGCGCTAATATAACTGTGGCTCAAGCAATCGCTGTGTAGCAGTCAGGAAGATGAGAGCCGCCGCAAACTAAAGAGCGCTAGCCGTACAGGAATCCTAACGACGGCACAATGATAGCGTCTCGATCTATCGAATGCACGCGGCGAGTCTACAGCAAGGATGTCAAGAGCACCAATCGGTGACTTGTTTCGGTTCTTTCCAAAGAGAGAGTCGTTATCCTTAGGGGGCTCGGTGATGATCATGGCAATCGGTATACGTATTCGGTTTGCATTAATGTTCCTAGGTGCGACAGCTTTGTCGACTGTAGCGAAGGCTGGTGACTTTGCACCCGTTGGCTTTGATGCGCGGGTTGGCTTTGATGCGCCGGCTATCAGCGTTGCGGAACCGGTGAATCCTGCGGTCGTTAACGCTCCGTTGACAGGCGGAAAGCTTGTCCGCGTCAAGATTCCCGTTTCAACTTTTCTGTCACCGGAATTTCAAGGCGCAGTTAGCGAATACGTTGTCGAAATCGAAAGCCCGCAACAAACGATGCGCGTCGTTGACTTTTGGCCTAAGACGGAACTGTATTCCGATGTCCAAGGCACTGTGTCAATCAACAACACTTACCACAAAGACAGCCACTTCGCATTCAATGTTTCTGGCGGATATGAGCCGTTTGTTCGTGGCAACGCCAACGGTGAATTCAATGAGAAGATAGATTCGCATCAGCAATACCAACGCAAGCCTCCCATGCAAGTGCTGACTTCAGCCGGTACGGTCCGTCGCGGTTTTGGAGTGTTCTACAAATTCCGACCAGGTCCAACTCCACAACTGGAGGGTGAGCGCGAAGTTGCGATCCTCTTCGAAGTGCCTGCAAATTGGCGAGCTGACTTGCTCCAAGTCTCGATGCATGCTGTTGGACAAACTGCTTCTTCCAGAATGCAGACTTTAGGGCAAAGCCGACTGTGGACCACGGTTCATCAGGAGGGAGACCAGGCGGCGGCCGCGCAAGCTCAGCGCTATGTGACCCAGGAGCGCGCATTGCGAGCGCTGGCCGCCGCTAGTCAGAAGCAAATCGAAGAAAAGTCGCTGCCCACTATCTGGCACAAAGTTGGCGCGGCACTGGATGTTGTCGATCCCAAAATCCCAACCGACTTCATGACACAAATTCTGTTCGGAGCGTCACAGCCCAAGAGCTTGCAACATCCTCGCTTCGATCAAGGTACCAACCGTTTGCCAGTCGATTTGCGAGTCTCGATCTTGGATTACTGGGAGCAACGCGAGGCGATTCTCAAGCTGGCTCATGGCACAGTTGGCGTTCGCGATTTGGCTGCAAACTAACCACTCTCAAACGAGGCTGTTTATCGAAAAATCCGCTGCTTGGCCTGCGTTTTGCTACTTTGGGCAAGTTTGAGAAGTGTCAGTCAACTTGACACACCTGTAAGTTTGGCGATTCGCGATATACTTCAGGGGTCAGTCAAAAGACCCAAACCGAGTAAAAATGCAAACAATGGCCCAGGATTACTACAAAACGCTCGAAGTCAGCCGGACCGCTTCTGCCGAGGAGATTCAAAAGGCTCACCGGAAGTTGGCTCGGAAGTACCATCCCGACCTCAATCCCGACGACAAAGCGGCTCAAAAGAAGTTCAAAGAGATTCAGCAAGCCTACGATTGCTTGAATGACCCCGAAAAGCGGAAGCTCTACGATCAATTTGGCGATCAGTACGAGCATGTGGCTGCGGGGCGGGCTGCGGGCCCTGGTGGGGCTTCTTTTGAAGACATTTTTCAGGGCGGCGGGCCAGAAGGATTTCAGTTCGGCGGCGATCTCGGCGATTTGTTCAAGCAGTTTACCGGCGGTGGCGGAGCTCGAGCGGGCCGTGGCCGAAGTCGGGGCCCGGTGGCAGGTTCGGATCTGAGCGCTGAACTGACCGTCCCATTCAATACCGCCGTGCTTGGTGGCCAAGCCACGATCAACGTTCGTCGCAGTGGCAAGGCTGAGAGCCTGCAAGTCAAGATTCCTGCAGGTGTCGAATCCGGGAAGAAAATTCGACTGCGCGGTCAGGGGGAGCCCTCGCCCAACGGTGGGCCAAGCGGCGATCTACTGATTACCATTACCGTAGCCAGCCATCCCTATTTCAAACGTTCTGGGCAGAACCTTGAAGTGCGTTTGCCTGTCACGCTTGGCGAAGCGGCCATGGGTGCCAAAGTGGATCTGCCAACTGCTGGCGGAACCATGTCATTGAAAATTCCACCAGGTAGCAGCAGTGGCAAACGGCTTCGCGTTAAGGGCCAAGGCGTGCGCGATGCAAGCGGTGCGGCCGGCGACTTGTTCGTAGAACTGCAAATCAAACTTCCAGAGCACCTCGATGATGAATCACGACAAGCGATCGAGCGCATCGAGCGACTCTACACCGAACAGCCCCGCGCCGGAATCATCTGGTAACCTGGAAGTGTCGACCGATGCACTGAGTTCTAAAAAATCACTGAGTTCTAAAAATTTCGGTGCAGCGGATTGTTCTAAGCAGTTGCAAGGCGAGCGTTTTCCAAAGTTGTTGCGATTGAGCGGCCGCGATGAGTTCGCGGCTGTCTTTGACCACGGTCGTGTTGAAGCAGATCGAACGTTGGTTGTGCACGCCATACGCACTGAACGCACTTTCAGCCGCATTGGTTTGAGCATTTCAAAAAAAGTGGGTTCTTCTCCGACTCGCAACTACTGGAAACGCTGCATTCGCGAAGCCTTTCGACGTCAGCGATCCGTCTTGCCTACGGGACTCGACATCATTGTTCGACCTCGACGGGATGCCAAGCCCGACTCGCGCGCGATCGCTGAATCGCTCTATCGATTGCTGAAGAAGATTGTTCGACAATTGCCAAACTGAAGAGAAGGTGTTTAAAAGGGATAGCGCGATGCGATGGTTTTGGAAATTGCCCGCCAAGGCAGCGATCGCTTGTGTGCGATTTTATCAACGCGGTATCTCACCGCTGCTCGGCCCCAATTGCCGCTATCAACCCACGTGCAGTGAGTACACTATCCAAGCGATCAACAAGTACGGAGTCATCCGCGGCATCTTTCGCGGATCGCTCCGCATTCTCCGCTGCCACCCATTTTCCCGAGGCGGATACGATCCGCCTTAGACGCTTTCACTGCACGCCCCGATGGCTCGTCCTGCGAGGATAAAGAGTTCATCGAAAGAGTGGCTGCACAATTCAGAGGAAAAGTGAGCCGACGGCGCTAGCCGCGGGTGACCGAAGGAGCAATCGTTCATCACCTATAGTCCTGCCAATGAAGCCAGTTCAACTTGAATTGGAACGAGCCCAATCCATGCACGCTCCACACTTCGAGACCCGCGGCTAGCCCGGATATTGCATACGCTCATGAATTTTAGCGTAGCGGGGCGCCTCGGTGCATAATTTCATCATTTTGAGTCTGGAATGACCGAATTTCGGTTCGTCAGCGCAGAAGTCCCCTTACCCCA
>JANRMD010000252.1:0-24123 GCA_033761895.1 Pirellulaceae bacterium
CCACTAGTGCTCTGTAACTTGATTTAGTAGCGGAATGCTTCAAGCATTTCGAGAGTCCTAAGATTTTCGGAGTGAGTGTTTGGTTTTTCGTGTGCCACTGGCTGTGCCAGTGACAACGAAGGAGACCATTCGAAACAAAAGGCGGTCGATCCAATACATGAGTCCTAAACGCAAATCTGTCGAAGTGATACGGTTCGAATTAGCAGATGCTTTCAAGTGGACTGCGACTCAACCAGGGCGATTTACCAATCACCCAACTTGATCGTCACTTAAACCGTACAACTTCGGCGGCTCTCGTGTTACGCTGTTCGCACTAGGGAGTCTACTCATGGTGAACAATTGCTCCTCCGTTTGCACTGGCACAGCCAGTGGCACACCGGGCTCACTCAACCCCAAAATCTAATGTAGACAGAGCAGTAGCTCTGTAACTTGATTTAGTAGCGGAATGCGTCAAGCATTTCGAGAGTCCTCCCGTAGCCCCCGAAAGCCTTGACGGCTTCCGCTACCCAATAATCGACCAGCCCTTGCTCTGTCTGATCGATATCGTTTGATAGCATTCGTTGTATGGCGGATTTCTCCGTAGCTACAGTGAGATGGGTTTGATAAGGTTTTGAGTTGATAAGGGAAGGCTCTTGTGGGTTGCTAAGGATAGCAAGCCTACCGAAGCACGGCCTAAACCCAAGCTCGTATCAACTAGTACTTACAACACCTGGGTCATTCAATCAATCTGACAAAGCGCAGTGCTACGGATGGCAAGACGCACGGTAAACGCAAAATGGCAATTGCACGAATCGTCACAGCGCGGTTTGTGTCGTGCTGCATTTGTGTTGTTAGGCGTTATGCCGTTATTGATGGTAATGGCATTTTCGATTGCACAATTCATCCCTGCTTATCAGGAGCATCGCGCAAGTAGCTGGTCAACGTGGCTTTCCGGGCGACTGGGCGTGCAGGTGCAAGTTGCAGCGGTGGAATCGCTAGCACCCGAGCGGTATGTGCTGCATGGCTTGCGATTATCGCATCCTGAATCTCGAGCCTCGCTGGGGCGAATACGATCCGTCAAAGTTAGCCGCCAAGCGTCCGTGTGGTCAATTGAACTCGACCAACCCGAGTTTGAAACTAGGCAACTATCCGCGACCTGGCGCATGATTCACGATTGGTTTGTATGTCGACCGCAGGCCACCCAGCCCGCCCTCCGTATCGTGTGCCCGGACCTGCGGATACGAGACCTGGATCAAGACCAGTCCCTGGAGCAGATTGCGGTTGAGATTTACTCGCAAGCCGATCGAACTATCGTGGGCGCCGAGTTTCGCATGGCCGGAGCAGAACCGAACGCAAAACCAACCATGGTGCGAATCGTTCGTCAGCACAGCGATCGGCATCTCTCCACAATTCTCGATTTAGAATGTGGACCAACGGGGCTGCCTTGTAATTTGATCGCGCCGGTCTTTCCGCAAGCACAGTTGCTTGGCGATCGCGCAATATTCCTCGGAAATCTCTCGCTCTATCAGCGCAACAACGCTTGGCAAATCAACTTGACGAAGTCCTGGTTGGCTGGAGTGGACTACAGTCGCGTCAACTTTGGGATCGAATCTCATGTGACAGACAGAAATCTTGTCTGGTTCGAAAACCTCAAGGTCACCGATCGTGGACTCCAAAATGCGAAGGGTGGCATTAAGGTAATGCATGGTCGAATCGCTGGTGATTTGTTGCTTGCGAGCCAGCAACATCTTGGCGTCGAGTTGCCGCGAACGGTCCAAGCGGCGGGTGTGGCGCAGAGTTTTGAGCAGTTGGAAGCGCTCTTTGAGATCAGCCCAGGTGTCTTTCAGTTGAGTGGTTGTTTGGAACAGACTTTACCTGACACCTTAGGCGTATCGCGGCCACTTGCCCCCGGAACATTGATCGCTGATGCAGCGGGTGAAATCGCCCTTCGAGCCAATTACGATGAACGCATGTCGCTGCATTGTTTACTGAGTGCGCTCGAATACCGCGCCGGCGTGACAACCGCCTCTGGCGTCTCGAGCGTCTCCGAGGACAGTTCGGCGAAGTGGTTTACATCGCAGGCAACTTGGTGGTTGCCACTTCAAAAACCGCAATCGCT
The DNA here is from genome assembly GCA_033761895.1 of Pirellulaceae bacterium. Classification (GTDB taxonomy): domain Bacteria; phylum Planctomycetota; class Planctomycetia; order Pirellulales; family Pirellulaceae; genus Aureliella. Next base: position 2,099 of record JANRMD010000252.1, read on the forward strand.
AACTCAAGCTGAAACAATCAACGCGCCGCTGGAGCGTTGAACACCGCGATTTCGTCCAGTCGACCTTCCCAATTGTCTTTAGAGTCGCTGCGACCTCCGAAGAACAAGTGAGTGGCTGGGGCTGGCTGCGAATCCATGACAGGTGTGACAATCTCAGGCTCTTGGGAATCATCTAGATAAACGCGCACGAAATTTCCGCTGTGTTCGATACGGACTTGGTGCCAGGCCCAACGCTTTATTTGGGTCTTACCCACGATCGGCTCCGCCAAACCCAATTGCAAGATCAAGCGACCGGCCAGTTCCCCTTTTCCTCCCAAACCGACATGAATGCCAGAGCGCGTAGTGCTGAATTCATGATCGCGCGAAAACATCCAACCAGCAACTTCGCGAGCTTCGTCTGGCATGCCGTTCCAAAAGGACATCTTGACGGAGAATTTGTTTTCTAACTCAGGCAGTTCAACGCGCATGCGGCCACCTGCGAAATGGGTGCAGCGATTGATGTCTTTCCCTGTGAAACCAGCGGTGTCATCCCCTTCCAAGAAGAACAGCACCCCCGGTTCGTAGGTAGCATCGTGATGGCCTGTTTCATCGCGGGCAATCGGAGCGGAGAAGTCATGAAGCCGCCAGTAAGCCAGCGGCTTGGCGTCCAGGATCGCATCCACCGCGGGAGTGCGAGCTTGCACGAATCGTTTTCGTGGTTTGGCAAACACCTGCTCCAGCAACTGAAGATCAGCGGCCACAATTTTGGGCTCGGCAGTGACTTCCAATCCGGCTGACCTGGCGGCCCAAGTGTTGTAGCCACCTAGTGGATGATGTTCGGGCGGCGGAATGTACCCATCACCTCCGTTCGCCAACTCGATCACCATGGTCTTCGTAGTCGGACTCTGAAGCTTCAGCTTGATACCGGTCAGCGCATAAGTCTCGCAGGGAGTCGTAGCAATTGCGATATCGCCAATCCGGATCGCTTGCAGGACGATCTCGGTGGACTGACGTTCATGCAAGATAATCTGTTCACGAGCGTAAACTTCTGTTTCATTCTTAGGCAAGCGATCGCCCATCTCGGCCACAATGCGTTTGCTCCACTCCAGTCGCTGTGCATCGGGTACTCGATACTGCATCGTCAAGCGTGTTTCAGCCATCGCTAAACTCGCATCAGCCTGATACTCGATCGCGTCGAAAGCCTTGGTAGCGATGTCGAGCAGCCCTTGGCTGTAGGCTTCGATGGTGATGTCAGTTGCAGGAATCGGCAGAAAGTAGTCGCGCCGCCAGATATCACCGCTGCAACCGTGTGACATCATCGCTACAAAGCCGGTGGCCTTCGCATCGCGTTGTTTGATCACGTTTTGCAGGCCTTCGGAAAACAGCCCAAAGTAATCCGCGCTGATGGGTGTGTCGCTGAAGTAGTGCATGGAAAAATTCGACAAGGCGGCGATCGGTCGTTTATCTTTGGCGTTTCGAAAGCTGATGATCGATAGTTCGGGATCCTCGGGGCCAGCGGGACCAATCGCATCATCCGGATTTCTAGCCGCGTGCATGTTGGCGCGGACCGTTGGGTTACCGAAGGGGTCGATCGCAACCCGATCTGGCCGACGTACCCATTGCCGCAGCGCGGTGTATTCAGGGGCTGACGCACTGCCCCAGCCAACCTCAGCCGGCTGTAGGTTCGCTTCGGCAGCCACGATGGCCTCCACCAACTTCTGGCGCAAAAGCGGGATATAGTTTGGGTCTGCGTCGGTTCCAAGCGCACCCATACACGCCGCAGCGGTGTGAGTGTGTGTGGCAGAAATCAGGATTCGCACTGGAGCAATCTTGGTGCGCGTCGATGCGAGCAGCTTGGCCTCGTCCAGCAATTCACGCGGCATCATGCAACTGTCCGCCACCACGATGGCGATGCGTTCCGTTCCATCGCTCAACACAATGGCTCGCGCGTTCAAGCGTGTTTTGACGGAATTCGCGGTATTCGAAACCATGCCGCCGTTAACTATCGCAGGAAAGTGAGTCGGCGTGATGTCGACGATCGCAGCCCCAGCCAGCAACTCAGCTTGGGCCACTTGGGTCGCAAACGAAGTTGCCAAAAACCCGACGCACGTTAGCGCATAGATTGCAGAACGCATGTTTACTCTCCCAAACAATAGAGAAACTCTTCGCGTTTTCCGTCCACAAGATGAGCCGCACGACAATAAATGCGGCTGTCGCAGATGACGAGCGTCGAGAGGACTTCATCCCCAAGTTTGCATTTGCCGAGTTGTTCGAACTTCGTCGGGTCCGCGCGATAAATGAAGGTCTCTCCTACTTCGCTGGTGGCATAGATCCTATCGCCCACCAACACTGGTGAAGAAGAGAACGTTCCGCCCAATCGCGCCTTCCAGACTTCTTCGCCCGTCTCCGCTTTCCAACATACTGCGATACCCGCGTCGAGCACGCCAAACAAGAATCCATTGCGAATGACCAACGAAGGGACGTACAGACGGCTGTCATTTTCCCAAGCCTTTTTGCCGCTGCCGTCAGCCATCACCGCCGACATATGGTTCTTGGGATATCCACCGCTAGTAAAGATGCGACTACCATCGGTGACGGTTGAAGTCACACATTCAGTCGTCGCGCCATCGACTTCCCATAGTGTCTCACCGGTCAGCGGATTGAAGCTCGACACTTTATCGCAACCAGTCATCAGCAACTGGTCTTTGCCAGCCACATGCAGCACGATCGGCGATGGGTAGTTGGGCATCTGCGGACGTTCACGCCGCCACACAATCTCCCCAGATTTGCGATTGAGCGCCGCAATGGCCCCGCCTGCTTTGTTGTCAGCGGAGACAAGCACCAGCTCTTGATAAAGCCCAGGCGAGGAACCGTAGCCCTGATGTTCGATGTAGTCGCAGATCTTGGTTTGCCACAGTTGCTTGCCAGTCAGGTCCAAGGCGGTGGTCATCAGCCCGCCGTTGTTCGGAAAGTTGACGAAAACACGCTCGCCATCGCAAGCGGGTGTGCTAGACGCGGCGGTTGATTTGTTGTTTTTGCGCATGCCACCGCTAGGATGCACGGTGGTCGACCACAGCTTGTTACCGCTGGAGCGATCAAGGCAGAGAACCATCTGAGCACCGGTAGCTTCGTCGGCTGTTTGCAAAAAAATGCGTGTCCCCATGACTGCAACTGACCCATGTCCGCGGCCAGCAATCGGAGCTTTCCAAAGCACATGCTTGCTGCTGCTCCATTCGAGTGGTGGTTGCTGATCCAGCGCGGCTTCGCCGTTTCGATCCGGGCCACGCCACCACGGCCAATCTTTCGACGAGACGTTAAAGCCATCGTTGACCTTTTTGGGCTTGCTGGGCTCAGCGGCGGATAAAGTCGCCAGTGCCGGCAGCATCATGCAAAGCGGGGCGAGACAGCGCAGGGCGCGATAAGCAAAGTAGCACATGCTTAAGTTCCGAGAAAAAGACGGTAAGGCGGGAGGTTATGCAGGGATCGCGAAGCTAGATTCGTCGACCAACGTTAACTTGGGTTGGTAACGAAGTAGTTTCACGGCCGAAGTAGTTTCACGGCACGGCGGGCATTATAGCCAAAGTATAACGCAAGTGGTTTCGTGGGTCGCTCTTGCCGAGCCACGGTTAAAGGTCTAGTCACAAGCATTGCATCCAGTTGCGGTAGCAACGGCAGGCGATAGCCTGGGATGCGAGTCCCAGGTGGCTGGGACCAATAAAACATTGAGTCGCGGAGCGATGGCATGCGCTGTGAGCAACCTTGGTGGACGACCCTATTTTGGTGAACATTGTGGTAGCCGTATGCAATTTCGTAGGGCAGAGTTAGCCCAGCTCCTTGCCGTCGCTCCGCGACTAGTGTCGCGAATTGTAAGTTCTATGCCATGCTAAAAAGTGGGGCAGCGGGCGGGGACGCCCGCGCACCGTGTGGGCCAGATTAATGAATCAGAGCGGACTACAGGTGGCGCACCCGAAAACGCCTCCGTTTGCGTACAAAGTATGGTGACTTTTGGAACTCACCTGGATTTTCTTGCGGAGGGACATCCGGTATTAAGGAGCGCAGGCGTCCTCGCCCGCTTGCGGCAAAACTGCGTTATAGAACTTACGATTCGCGACACTAGGGCCGTGATGGTGGGCTTGGGGAGCGGGTTTTGGAGCGATGGAGGCGTTCATAAAGTTCTTCGTGCTGGGAGATCATCCGCTGCAGCGAAAATTGTTCGGCGATTCTTTGCTTGGCTGCCACGCCCATGGCCGCCCTTCGCTCGGGTTCGCGCAGCAATTGATTGGTGATGCGTGTCAGGCGGCCGACGTCCCCTTGGGGGTAGAGCAGCCCCGTGACCTCGTGTTCCACCAGATCGCGTGTGCCGGGAATATCTGTGGCCACCACCGGTACGCCGCAGGCCATCGCTTCCAGGATCGTGTTGCTTTGACCTTCGTACAAACTTCCATTCCATAGCAAGTCGAAGCCCGTCATCAACTGCAATGCATCTTCGCGTTCGCCCACAAAACGAGCGGCTTCATCAGCGCCAACTTGATCGCGATAGTGCAGCAGCTGGTCGCGCTCTGGGCCATCCCCAATAATGACGACGCACACATCCTTTAATGCAACTCGCAATAGCTCGGCGGACCAAACCAATTCGCGGTAGCCCTTCTGTTTCCAAAGTCGGCCGACAGCTCCGACCAGAGCGGCTTTGGGAGGCAGTTTGAGCCGTTCGAAAACTTGTTCACGTGAGAGCGGTGTAACTTGGGGTGGTACAACTGCGTTGGCAATCACCGTAAAGCGCCGGGCGGCGATACCGTGCGGCGCGTAGAAATCCACGACGGCGTTTGTGTTGGTAACGATAGTGTCGGTGTATTTCAACAAGTAACGATCAACGGCAAAATTCCACCACTGCTTCCAGGGATCGACCGATCGTTCTCCGGCAATGATGACTGGGACCTTAACGCGATGCGCGGCCATGCGGCCATAGCTGTTGCCCGCAAACAACCAGGTATGCACGACATCGGGTCGCAGTTCTTTTAACTTGCGTGCTAGTCGCCAGTAGGCTGAGGGATCCAGCTTGCCGCGTTTGCCGATCACGTGCACTTGAATCCCTTGGGCACGCAACTCCGCTTCGTAAGGTCCGCTATGCGTAAGCACGATCACATGACATTCAAATCGCGTTCGATCCAGGCCCGCAGCCAGCAAGGCTAACTGCTTCTCCGCGCCGCCTTTCACCAGCGTCGGTATGATTAGACAAACTTTCAAACGCATCGGGGACTTTCTAAGTAGCTGAGGCTTCCAGCGTCGCCTGCCTGAGCTGCGTTCCTCAGTTCGAGGTCATATTCTAGAGAACGAAGCTGCACAGCGGGCGAGGAGTGAATCCCAAGCGGGCAGTGGTTGGCCGGCTTGTTGCTCACGTGCGCGAGCAATCGCTTGGCGAAAAGGAATCGGAGAGTGTAGCCACTGCGAGATTTTCTCACGCAGGCTCTCAACGTCGCCATCGCGGAAGGTTAACTGCGATGTAGGTTCACTATCTACCATGCTGCGTAACTCGGGGCTGTCAGGCGTGAGAAACGGAACCGAACTGGCTGCGCACTTGGGGATCAACCACCCCAATCCATGGCCACGTGCTGGGATTATGCACATGTCAGCCACTCGCAAGACTTCATCCAAGTCTTCGAAGGCCCCTGGCATAGCAATTAGGTTGTGCCAACCGTTGTAGCGCAATTGATCGTAGAACCTACCTCGCTCTGCGCTATCGCCCAACAACCAGACGCGTAGCGCGCGATGATCTTGGACCAGAGGTCCGATGGCGCGAATCAAGAACTCAACGCCTGATTTTCGGGTCAGCTCGAGTGGGCAGACTACAACGCGATCGGTACTGCGCACGAACAGGTCATGATTGATGTCGGCGAGCGCATTCCGCGCGGCGGCTCGGACCATGTCCGTTCGGATGATTGGTGTGCTGATGTCGGGGATGCGTTCAATCTTGGTATCTTGAATGCCGGCCGCTCGCAAGCGTTGGTGTGCATCGGCGCGGGGGGCTACCACAATGGATGCGCGGCGACATGCATCTAGAGTTCGCGTGCCTGGTTGCCAACGAGGATCACTACCATCGCCTAGCTCGAGTGGATCAAAGCGAATGACGACTGGCGGTCGATGCAATCCAGGGACTTGAGTCAAAATGATCTGGGCTTCCAAGTCGGCGGCATCGCAATAGATGACATCAAAGTTCGAGCAGTGCTTGGAAACCCAATCGGACAAACCTCGGCTATAGCGAGCTGATCGCATGGGGTTGGTAGGCGCGTATTCAAGGCGATGGACGGGCATTTCGCAAAAGTCGATTCGGGTCGACCAAGTCGAGTGCCAGCGAGGGGTGAGCACGGTGAGGCTCGCACCGCGAGATTGCAGCGACTTCGCCCAACTCATCAAACGCTGCGTGCTGTCAGAGCAACTGGGCCAAAAACGCCGAGTCACGACGAGAACTCGCGGCCCTTCGATCTGCGCTTCGCCTGGGGCTGCGCTCGCCGCTGCGCTCATACCAATTCAGCCTCAATTTCCGTTGGTTCAAGTACTGCCAAATAGGGCAGATTACGATACAGATCTTGATAGTCTAATCCATAGCCGACCACAAATTCATCCGGAATGCGAAAAGCAACAAAATCTGGCTTCATCGCAACCGTCTGGCGTCCTTCTTTGTGCAATAGGACCGCGCTGGCGAGGCTTTTCGGTCCCATCGACTGGATCCGACGTAGCACTTCTTGTAGCGTTTTTCCGGTATCGAAAATGTCATCGATCACAATCACGTCGCGATCGGTGACATCCAGCATCATATCGTCCCGAATCCACAATTCGCCTGACTGCGTGCCGCCCCGATAGCTGCTGGCTTGAATCAAACTGACGCGTACGGGCATGCTCAAGCGTCGCATCAAGTCGGCCATTAGTACCAGCGAACCAGTCATAATGGCCACTATCGTCAGTTGGCGGTTGCCATACTTTGCCGAAATCTGAGCCGCCATGGCATCCACGCCAGCCTGCAGTTGCTGCTCGTTCAGCAAGGTTTTCACAAGGGGATTCCAGTATTCCGAAGTAGCGGTTAGTTTGATAGCGCAATGCCTCGATACTTTAGCGAAAATAGGGCTCGTTTACGACTGGTGGCGCGGTCGGTAACTGATTTTGTAGCGGAATGCGTCAGGCCATTTCGGTGCCAGACTGCGATCCCGAAAGCCTTGAGGGCTCGTCGAGGGTTGGGTAGCGGAAGTCGTCAAGCATTTCGGATTCCAGGTAGCGGAAGTCGTCAAGCATTTCGAGTAGCCACCGTCGCCAGACGGTGGACACGATGCGGGGTGACTAACCACCGCTTGGCAGCGGCGGCTACCGCGGCCCTCGAAAGCCTTGACGGCTTCCGCTACCTAATGATCGACAAGCCCTCAAGGCTTTCGGGGGCTCCCACAGTGACCTACAAGTCGCATCCGGCAGAAGCGACCTACTTAAGAATCAACTATGCAACCGTTACTCCCTGAACAAATTTTGATGGACTCACACCCGGACTGGTCGGGGGAGCGTTTTCTCGTGGTTTCACCTGGCCGTTCGCAACTGGGATGGCAAATCGCGGCGAGGTATCCCTCGGCTAAGGTGACCGCTTGGTACTGTGATTTGTATCAAGCCAATGAAGCCCGCGCGACAGCTTCCGAAGCGGGTAGCAACATTGACATTCAGTGCGCAACCGACTTGCCGGAGGACAGCTACGATGCGGTGTTCATGCCCGTGTTAAAGCGGGGTGAAGCTGAGTTGACGCGCGAGCTGATGCAGCAAGCCCATCAGCGACTCAAGGTCGGTGGCTACTTAGCGATGGCCGTGGATAACCCCACCGATACTTGGTTGCATGATCAGTTGCGGGCGATCTTAGAAAAAGTAACTGTCCACCAGCATGCGCAAGGTCGAGCTTATTGGGGGCGAAAGACGGGGCCTCTGAAACGCATTCGAGATTTCAGTTGCGAGTTTCAATTTCGCGACGAAGATCGCATGATTACCGCCTTCAGTCGACCGAGTGTTTTTTCCCATCGCAAGCTAGACGATGGAGCCCGGCAGTTGATCAAGCAAGTTGAGATTGGCCCCGAAGATCACGTGCTGGACTACGGATGCGGTAGTGGCGTGGTGGCCCTTGCCTGTGCGGGCCGAACCAGCGGTAGGGTGATTGGGGTAGATGCGAACTCGCGAGCCATAGAATGCTTGAAGCGCGGCGCTCAAGCCAATGGTTTTCAGAATATTGAAACGATTCTAAACAGTGACGGAAGATTGGGATTGTCGATCAAGATCGATGTGGCACTCGCCAATCCGCCTTACTTTGGTGATCAGAAAATCTGGCAACACTTTGCGGATGCATGTCTCAGTTGCTTGCGAGTTGGTGGTTCGCTGTTGATGGTGACCAAGCAACCGAATTGGTTTGTTGAATACTTGGATCCGAAGTTGGAATCGTTAAGTGTTGCTCAATCGGGCCACTACTACATGGTCCATGGCTGGGCGATGTAGGGGTCTTGGTCTGCCACAGTAGCGGAATGCGTCAAGCATTTCGAGCAATACTGGTAGCGGAATGCGTCAAGCATTTCGAGAGTATTGCGGGGCCCTCGAAAGCCTTGACGGCTTCCGCTACCCAATAAGGGTAACTAAGCGATCGCAAATCACACTTCGAATCTGATTGCAAGCATCGAACGCTTTGGAACTTGATAAAAACCTGAAAAAAAGGTTGAAAAATAAACTTCTTCGAATCGTCGGTTTTCCGGCTAATTCAATTTGACCCGGGTCTGCTGGAGTGTTATAGTTCGAGTCTAAGTAGCCTTTGCTGGACCGGCTGGAAACCAAACCACCGGATCATTCGAAATCGACTTTAGCGACTCGGACATGATGATGAATCAGGATGATTCACGCTTACGAGCCTCTTGCCTGCGACCGCGATTGATGCACTTGCTCTTCATGCCACAGTTGATCGATCGATTTGACGGAAACACTCTTTTCTCAATATTGGATCGATGAACCGCGTGACCTAAAAATGAGCCTGACCTAGTGCATCGATGCCACGGCCACTCACCCCCAAAGTAAATTTGTGTGTCCGGTTTCTCAAAACCGGATGCTCGAGAGTATCAACATGTCGATTCGGTCCCGGTGGCATGTTGATTCTGAATAATCACGGGACGAGTTTCGGAGTTTGATAATGGGTAAGAAACTGTATTGCGGTAACCTCAGCTACAGCGTGCGATCAGCACAGCTTGAGCAGTTGTTTCAAGAGTTTGGAAATGTTGTTAGCGCGCAGGTGATCGAGGATCGCGATACTGGTCGCAGCAAGGGTTTCGGCTTCGTCGAAATGTCGACTGAGCAAGAAGCAACTGCAGCGGTCAATGGACTTAACGGCCGTGATCATGACGGTCGCAGCCTTCAGGTCAACGAGGCACGTCCTCGTGAAGAACGATCTGGCGGTGGCGGCGGTTACGGTGGCGGCGGAAGCCGTGGCGGTGGCGGTGGTGGCGGAAGTCGTGGTGGTGGCGGCGGTGGCGGTGGACGCGATCGCTGGTAACCAGCTACCTCGGCACTTGCTGAGCTGATTTATCTAAGCCAACAGTGCAGGTTGGTTTTGCCCGCCTGCACCTATGTTGAGCATTCCTGAAATTGGGCGTACTTGAACCTCTGTTTTTGGGCTACCTGTTAGGTAGTCTAGCGTGACCGAAGACGCCTGATTTCTGATTTGTAATCTCCAAGCATTCTTTTAGGCTTGGACCTTGAGCCTCGCGAACGCGTGGCCGCCATGCTCATCACTTGCTGATGCTCTGGCTTTCCACAATCTCGCTGAGCCATCTATGCGTAACTCATCACGATCGTCCTCCCACTGGTCCGACGATAACGATGATTACGTGCAAATTAGAAGTGGCAAATCTGCAGCCAAATCAGCCCCAAAATTCTCGGGGAAAAATGCCAGCTCAAAAACGACCCCTGAGTCGGAGCAGACACGCAAGCTAGCCAAACGCGGCTTGAGAATCGGTCGCTCCCCAGTCGGAAAAGCGGTCTTCGCAACTCGACGAATCTTTGATGGTACCTGCATCGGCGAAATCGAAGGCGAAGTCATTTGCGATGACGAGTACCGCAGCCGTTATGCATTTGACCTTGAAAATGGCGCTCAACTCGAACCCGCTCCCCCTTTCCGATTCGTCAATCATTCTTGCGAGCCCAATTGCGCGTTCGACCTGATCGGCGTCGATCATGTCGACCAGCCCAAATCAAGGACTGTTCGCAAACTGTTGATCTTTGCAATCAACGACATCGAATCGGGCGACGAATTGACCATCGACTACAACTGGCCAGCTTCCTTTGCCATTCCGTGCAACTGCAAGACGCCGAGCTGCCGCGGCTGGATCGTGAGCAAGAAAAGTCTCGAACGTCTCGTGCCCGCCGCCAATACTCTTTCGTAAAGCGGGCAGGCGCCACATGGTGCCAGGTGATGCCACATGGTGCCGCTGCCGCGAGGACGCCCGCGCTACGAAAAACCAAGCCTGGGAGTGGTTTTGTACTTGCGCGTCGTTTGGGTGCGTCGGGTCCAGGAATGTTATAGAATCAAGCGGTTGTTTCTACCCGATTTCGAGACTAGATCTATAAGGCTTTATCATGCTCCGACACGTTCGCAATTTAGCTGTCGCCATGCTGGTGGCAAGTCCGCTTCCTATCGCATGCGCAGACGCGCCTTGGCCGTCGTTCCGAGGAGTCGATCGCACAGGTGTCTCGCCAGAGAAAGGACTTTACAAAGTTTGGCCGAAGGATGGCCCTAAGTTGGTTTGGGAAGCCGCTGGCGCGGGCCGAGGTTATGCCAGTGTCGCCATCGCTGACGGCAAGGTGTATACGCTGGGCGATGGGCTTTCAACCGCCGAGGATACTGATGAATATCTGACTTGCTTTGATCAAGCCACCGGCAAACAACTCTGGAAAGCCAAGACGGGCGAACCTTGGGCGGATCGCAAACCCGACTGGGGAAGCTCGCGCAGCACTCCAACCGTTGATGGCCAGAGTGTCTACGTGTTAACGCCTCAAGGTGTGCTGTTTTGTTTCGATTCCCAAGGCAAGCAACGCTGGAAGAAAGATCTCAAGGCGGACTTCCGCGGCAACAAGGATGATAGTTGGGGCTACAGCGAGTCGGTGTTGATCGATGGTCCAAATCTAATTTGCACTCCTGGCGGCGAAACCAACACCATGGTGGCGCTCAATAAAACAACCGGTGAGCAAGTGTGGAGTTGCTCGCGGCCTGGTGATCGCGGAGCTGGTCATGCATCGATTGTGATCTCACAGATCGGCGACACTAAAGTCTACGTGCAAACCACCGGCAGCGGACCGATGGGCGTACGAGCTAAAGACGGTAAGCTGATGTGGAAGTACGATATCGAAAAGACGACTGCGGTGATCCCGACGCCCATCGTGCGTGGCGATCTCGTGTTCTTCACGGCTGGATACGATCGCGGCGGCGCGCTGCTGAAGCAAGTGCCCACCAGCAATGGCGATGTCGAAGTAAAGGAAGTCTATCCACTAAATCGTGACCTACAAAACAAACACGGCGGCGTCGTGTTAATAGGCGACTATATCTACGGTGACGGCGGCGACAAAGGTATTCCGCAATGCGCGGACCTCATGACCGGTGAAGTAAAGTGGAAAAGCCGTGGATCGGGAAGTGGTTCAGCCTGTGTTGCAGCCGCCGATGGCAACCTCTACGTACGCTACACCAACGGCATGATGACCTTGGTCAAGGCTCAGCCAACTGGGTTTGAAGAAGTCGGTAGCTTCAAGATTCCTGGCAGTGGCTCGCGACCAAGCTGGTCACATCCAGTGATTGCGGACGGCAAGCTTTACCTGCGTGAAGGCGATAAGATTCTGTGCTACGACGTTCAATTGTAAGACCTTAGCCTGCCATCGGCATTAGTAACGTAGCGGAATGCGTCAAGCATTTCGAGAGTATTGCGGCGGCCCTCGAGCGCCTTGACGGCTTGTTGAATTGTTGCGCCACGGGCGGTGTGAGCCGAAGGCGCTAGGGCGCAAGCGGCCTGTTGATTTAGTGAGCCGACGGCGCTAGCTAGCGGTCTGTTTTCTTAGTGAGCCGACGGCGCTAGCCGCGGGTGACCGAAGGAGCAATCGTTCATCACCTATAAACCCGCCAATTCAGAGTAACTTCCAGTTCCACTCGCATTGGCACGAGTCAAATCCATGGATGCACCAAACTTCGAGACCCGCGGCTAGCGCCGTCGGCTCACCAACGCAACAAGCCCTTGACTCAACAAACCCTTGACGGCTTAGAGATGAGTAGTGGCAGGCGAAGTCAAAAATGAAAATCCTTTTTCTGCATGGGTGGCATTCGGTGCCAGGGGGTGTAAAGCCCACGTACTTGCAATCTCAAGCTTGCGAAGTAATCAACCCAGCGCTGGACGACGACGATTTCGACGCGGCCCTGCGCACTGCTCAAGCTGAGTTTGATGCGCATGCTCCTGATGTGATTGTGGGTTCATCGCGGGGAGGTGCAGTGGCGATGAACGTTTGCTCTGGCAGCACACCGCTGGTGTTGCTTTGTCCAGCTTGGAAGCGGTGGGGCAAGGTCACTCAGATCAAACCCAATACGATGATTTTGCATAGTCGCTTGGACGATGTGATCCCGTTTGAGGAAAGCGAAGAACTGGTCGCTAATAGTGATCTACCCTCAGATACTCTGATCGAGGTGGGTAGCGATCACCGACTGGCTGATGACGCATCATTGTCCGTGATGCATTGGGCTTGCAAAATGTTGACCTCTCGTGAGCCGCTGCCATGGGCAGACGATGCCGAGATAGGTCGAACATCCAAGCGACGCAAAGGTTCGACCCAAGAGGAAGCTAGCTATATCTGCGATGCGTGCGGCGAGGAGATCGTGATTCCGCTCGATCTCAGCGAGGGGAGCAGTCAGCAGTATGTTGAAGACTGCCCAGTGTGTTGTAGAGCTAGCATTATTCATGTCAGTCTGGATGAAGATGGCAATTCGCAAGTCTGGGCGGAGCCTGAACAGGACTATGACTAAGGGTACGTAGCGGAATGCGTCAAGCATTTCGGGAGGTGCTCCGGCAGCCCTCGAAAGCCTTGACGGCTTCCGCTACCCAATAATCGATACGCCCTCAAAGGCTTTCGAGGACCAGCCGGCCGGGGATGTTGCGACTCGGCGAAGCGTAGGCTGCTAACAACCTCAGCCCTCGTCGCCATTCGTCACCGCGTCTCAAGTTAGTGAGAAGCCGAACGATCCCCAGAGTAAATCAGCAAATCTGCGGGATTAACCGATGGGCGTTAGCCCCGGTTTTTGCTCTGGTAACCGCCGCTAACCCTTCAAGCATACGAAAGTACTGCGGTGGCCCTCGAAAGCCTTGACGGCTTCCGCTACGACAGAATTTGGTAGGGCCTGGATCTCCTGTTTCTTTCTACGGATTGCTTGCAAACTCAAATGCTAGCACCGGCCTTGTGATCGTTACGATTAAAAAAGTCGGTTTTATCGGAATAATCCTCACATCTTAACATCATAGTGCCGAAAACAAACATTGACGGTGAGTTGGGTATCAAGTATTTCCCACTACCGCATTTAGAGATGCGGAAATGGGAACGCTTGTACTGTGTTTAGCTTCGCAAATGGTGGCGGAGTTTAAACAGCTTGTCGTGAGAGGCAGTCTTGCTTCAGCAGACTGAGTTAGCGATTCGTTGCTGGCTTAGTCTCCGAATCAAGCCTGCTTCTGCACTAGCGAGTCTGCATGAAGCGGATTGAGTTGAATGCAGGTTCGAAGTGGAAGGGCCTCGTACAGAATGATCTGTTGGCCAAGTTCGGTTTCACCATCGCGAAGAAGGAGAGTCGCGTTGAGTCAGGACATTACAAATCGGAAACGACGTTGGCTCGCAGCACTTATCAGCGTGGCCAAACCCAAAGCAACTTGGTTGGTACCTGCGCTGTTAGCGCCGGCCATGACCGTTGGGCTTTCGAGCAACGCGCTTGCTCAAGCTCCAGCTGCACCAACCACTCAAACACAACCGCTGAACGCAGCACCACAAGTCAACGCTGACTTGGTGATTCGTTGGCTGGACACCGCTAATGAGAAAGCAACTGCGAATGACCTCAAGTCAGCCGCGGGTGCTTTTGCAGAGGCTCTTCGCGGCCGCGATCTGCTCGGGCAGTCCAAGGACGCTCGCGTTGAAGCTCGGCTGAAGGAAGTCGAAAAGACCTTGGTCAGCAAAGGCATTAAGAAGCAGCAGATCATCGATGCGCTTAACGCGCTCGGTCCGATTGGGTCTGTGCCTCAAGCTCGCACCACTGCGAATGCTCCAGCCGGCAATACTGCTCCAGCCACGGTAGCCCAAGCTGGAACACCGGCTCTGCCGCCGCTGCCAAACAACTTCGCAACTCAGCCGAACCCAGCTCAGCCCAACGCTGTTCAACCCAGCGTGTTCCTGCCACAAACCGATCGCTCTCGGACACAGCCTGCTTCAGCCGTGCAAGCCGCTGAGCCCGTTGTGCCAAGCCCGACGCTAGGTGATTCGACCAATGGCGATGAACTGTATCGTCGTGGTTTGGATTCACTGCGAAAAGGGGACAGCAAGCAAGCTCTTGAGTTGTTCCGCAAAGCCTGGCAATACCAAGGCGAGATGGATCCACTGCTCCGCAATCAATTGCGTGAGAAGCTGAGCTTGATGAGTGCTCCTAGCGAGCAGTCGGAAACGCCAATCGGCAGTGCGCTCGATCCGATGGCTCAACAGCAACTGGCTGCACGTCAACGCTTGATGAGCGAAGTGACTGGCGAAATTGCTGCTGCCGAAGCCAATCAAGAAAGCGAACCGCTGGTTGTTGCAGAACGTCTTCAAGCCCTGCGAACTCGAGTTTCACAGGCTGACTTGGATGGCGCTGCTCGCAAGCAGATGCTGACCATCGTCGACCGCGCGATTACCGCTCATCAGATTTACATGAGCACCAACAAATCGGCCATCGACCAGAACATGCGCAATCGTCAAGTGACGGAGCACATGGCTTTGGAAGACGAAGCTCGTTACAAGACAGAACAGCAAGTCGCTTCGCTGGTAGAAACCTACAACGACTTGATGGACAAGCACAGCTACGCTGAAGCCGAAGTGGTTGCCAAGCAAGTTCAAGTGATCGATCCAAACTCGTTGACTTCACGTTTGCTGATCGCCAACGCTCGCAACGCTCGTAGTGCGATGGAGATTGAACGCATCAAGGCTAAGAAGGAAGAGGGCTTCGTCAAGGCACTCAATGCGGTTGAAGACGCATCGACGCCGATCAGCGACGATCAGCTCTACACCTTCCCAGATGCTCCAACCTGGAATGCGATCAGCCAAAAGCGACTCAATCGCGATGTGCCTGAATCTCGTCGCGGCATGACGCCTGCAGAAACAGCGATCTGGGACAAACTGAAGCAACCGATTCTGGTCGACTTCAAATCCCGACCGTTGACCGAAGTGGTAAAGACACTGTCGGATATGACAGGGATTTTGATTCACATCGATCAAGCTAGTCTGGCAAACGATGGTATTAGTTCCGAATTGCCGGTGACGCTCAGCTTGCCTTCGCAAATTTCTTTGCAAAGTGCACTGAACATTATCCTCAACAGCCAGAACCTAGACTATGTAGTTCGTAACGAAGTGCTGATGATTACCTCAGCCAAGAATACGGCTCAGGCCAACGTCCAACGAACGTACAATGTTCGTGACTTGGTGCTACCGATTCCAAACTTTGTGACCGACTACAACAGCGGCATGGGTGGAGCGCTGCGAAGTGCTTACGAGACCATCGGTCGGGGATTGGTCGCACAGACCAATCCAATGCCGGGTGTTGGCCCACAAACACAGTTAGCTTCGGCATCGATTGATCCAAACGCTCCTGTGCTTGGTCAGTTGAACAACCAAGGTCCCAACGCAGGCATCCCTCCACAAGCTTTGTGGGGTAGCCGAGGTGGCTTTGGTGGAATGGGGCCGCAGTACGGTGCTGGTAACATGGGGGCTATACCGCCAACCATGGCTGGCCCAACTCCACTGCAAGGTGGTGCTGTGATCGCTGACTTTGATACGTTGATGAACTTGATTCAACAAACGATCGATCCAGATTCCTGGCTACAAGCTGGTGGTACCAACACCATCAACCAATATCCTGCAACTTTGTCGATCGTGGTGAGTGCACCTCAAACGACTCACGAACGCATCACTGACCTGCTCGAATCGCTACGACGCTTGCAAGACCTGCAAGTTACGATCGAAGTCAAGTTCATCACCTTGAGTGACAACTTCTTCGAACGTATCGGTGTCGACTTCGACGTGAAGGTTGATGACAACGTGCGTCGGTTGCCAAACGAAGACCAAGGGCCAAGCACAACCGTCGGTTTGTCGACTGGTTTGGCTGCTAGCACACCATCGTTCACCACCGACTTGGACGTGACGCTGAACAATGGCAGCTTTGGTAGTGCGGTCCCAGCCTTCGGTAACTTCGACGCAGCGTCGGGTGCCAGCTTGGGTGTAGCGATCCTCAGCGACCTCGAGTTGTTCTTCTTCATGAACGCAGCTCAAGGCGATACACGATCGAACGTTCTGCAAGCACCACGTGTGACGATGTTCGACGGTCAAACCGCTTCGATCAACGACACTGTGCAAACACCGTTCGTAACGAGCTTGATTCCAGTGGTGGGTGACTTCGCAGTCGCACAACAACCTGTGATCGTGATCCTCAACGAAGGTACCGTGCTCAATGTTCAAGCGGTTGTGTCACCTGACAAGCGATTTGTTCGAGTAACGCTCAATCCGACGTTCTCGCGAATTGACAAAGTCAGCACCTTCCAATTCGAAGGCTCACGCACGACTCGCAACACTACCTCGCGTGGCGGAACGAATGTGCTCGATCCAGATGGTGTTGTGAACAACGCAGACGACGAACAACTGGTAACCCAAACCGGTACCACAGTTCAACAGCCTAGCTTTGCAACGACCAGCGTTTCGACCACAGTCAGCGTTCCAGACGGCGGAACAATTCTGCTCGGTGGTATCAAGCGTATGCGTGAAGGTCGAATCGAGCGTGGTGTTCCCGTGCTCAGCAAGATCCCATACGTCAACCGCCTGTTCAAGAACACTGCGATTGGCCGCGAAACCAACACTCTGATGATGACCGTGACACCACACATCATCATTCAAGAGGAAGAAGAAGAGCGTTACGGCGTGACTCCTTAAGGCTAAATGTGGCGGGCCGCTCTCCTGGCCCACTACAAACTGCCCATTAAGAAACCCGCTTGGATCTGATCCCGGCGGGTTTTTTCGTTTTGTTTTTGATTTGACTTTCCTGATTTGTTGTTTTCCGATACCCAAAAGTCGCAGTTTTGAGTCCTTCTCAAGATTCAGGTTCTCCCCTCATTTCACCTTTCCCCTCACTTGACTTACAATGCGTCGTCGCCATAAAGCAGCTTGTCGAAGCCGTGAATTGGACATCCTCGAACGATTTTGGAGAGAAATATGAGCGTTTGGCCGATTGGCGTATTCACCAGCATCGATGCAGGCCTGGGAGTGAAACTTGAAGTGGCGCGGGAGCTTGGCATTCCAACCATTCAACTGCATGCCCCGCACCGCAGCACACGTACAGCCGAAAATGCCGAACAATTCATCGCCAAGCTTGAGCAACTCAACATTCAGCTCACCGCCGTCTTTGGTGGTTTCGAAGGCGAAAGCTATGCGGATATCCCGACCGTTTCTGAAACAGTTGGGCTAGTGCCCCCAGCCACCCGAGCCGCACGCCTGCAAGAAATGAAAGAGATCAGCGATTTCTCACGGCTGCTCGGCTGCGACGTGGTCGCCCTGCATATCGGTTTCGTGCCGCATTCACCCAGTGCTTCGACCTACCAAGAAATCGTTGAAGTGACTCGACAGCTTTGCGACCACGCAGCTCGCAACGATCAAAACGTGCACCTCGAGACCGGCCAAGAAACGGCGGACGGTTTGTTGCAATTCATCAGCAGTGTCGAACGGTCGAACCTGTTCATCAACTTCGACCCTGCCAACATGATTCTATATGGAACAGGCGAACCGATTGAAGCCTTGCGTAAAGTGGGCAAATACGTTCGCAGTATCCATTGCAAAGATGCAACGTGGAGCGATCAACCCGGTGTGACCTGGGGTCGAGAAATGCCCTTGGGTCAGGGCCAAGTCAATATGGAGCTATATCTTCGCACGCTTAAGGAAATTGGCTACACCGGCCCACTGACCATCGAGCGCGAGATCCCTCAAGAGCCTGAACGCCAGAAAGAAGAGATCGGCGCCGCATCCGGTCTGCTCGCTCAGTTACGCAAGCAGATCTTGGGTTAGACCGAATGAAGCTCCTGTTTTTGTGCACGGGCAATTACTATCGCAGTCGCTTTGCCGAGTACTACGTACGCCATCGAGCGAGCGAATTAGGATTGGATTGGAGCGTCGATTCGAGAGGGCTGGGCCTTACGAGCAGCAATGTGGGCCCTTTGTCCCAATATACGATCGCCGAATGCGAACGGCTCGGCATCAGCTATGGGCCTTGTCGATTGCCGCTTGCGCTGAGTACTTCTGACCTCGAACAAGCTGAGCGGACGATTGCACTTAAGGAAGCTGAGCACCGTCCCATGCTGCAGCGACTGTTTCCCGACTGGGAGTCTCGGGTCGAGTACTGGCAAGTTCATGACATCGATTGTGCCAGGCCCGAAGAAGCACTTCCATTGCTTCGCCGATTGCTTGATCAGCTGATTGAACAGGGAGCAGCCTGTTAAGTGCCCTTCCGGCGAGGACGCCCAAAGTCACTCACTTTCAAAGCAACTGGTTCCCAGGCAGTGCCGGCAGTGCCTGGGTTGTGTTTTGCATAAGCGGCGGGTTCAGCGGACGAGGACGTCCGCGCTCCAAAAACCGGACCAGCGGACTGGAAAGTCCACAGGCACTCTGGAAAGTCCACAGGCACTATTCCTGCGCAGAACCCTCACCTTGGCAGCGCAAGATTGCGTAATTGATGGCCTTGATTTAGGCTAGGAGGTTACGCAACGTACCTGAAAGCGCTCTTGCAAGAGCGTTCCCACCCTACTGCTTCCCAATGAAGGTTCTGCCATGGATCCACGACTTGAACAAGATCTGCTGTTGTCGCGTCGGCAGTTTTTTGGAGACACGGGAATCCGTTTGGGATCATTGGCGTTAGCCGGTTTGGTTGCAAGCAGCCAGCAAGCGACTGCTGCGGATCAGGTGATGCATCGTGCGCTCGAGGGCTTGCCGCATTTCGCGCCGAAAGCCAAGTCGATTATCTATTTGCACATGAACGGCGGTCCTTCGCAGATCGATATGTGGGACTACAAACCGGTCTTGAATGACTACTTCGATAAAGATCTCCCTGATTCGATCCGCAAAGGCCAACGGATCACGACGATGACCAGTGGGCAAAGTCGTTTGCCCGTCGCATCGAGCAAATTCAAATTCAAGCAGTATGGTGAGTGCGGTCGCTGGGTCAGCGAACTGTTGCCACATACGGGGCAGTTGGTCGATGAAATTGCGGTCGTGAAGACGGTACACACCAACGCGATCAACCATGATCCGGCTTGTACGTTTGTGATGACTGGCAGCGAAGTACCAGGTAAGGCTAGCCTCGGTAGTTGGCTGGCTTACGGTTTGGGGAGCGAGAGCAATGACTTGCCAGCCTTCATTGTGCTCACGCCGAGTTGGTCAGCCAAGGCTGCCGCTCAGGCGCTGTTCACCAGAATGTGGAGCAGCGGATTTCTACCGACTCGCTTTAATGGTGTCGCGCTGCGAAGCGGTGGCGACCCAGTGCTGTATTTACCGAATCCACCTGGAGTAACACGCGACGATCGCCGCGCTATGCTCGACTCTTTGGCCAATCTGAATCAGCATCGTTTCAATCAGTTGGGCGACCCCGAAATTCAAACGCGTATCGCACAGTATGAGATGGCTTTTCGGATGCAGAAAAGTGTGCCTGAGTTGACGGATTGGCGCGATGAAAGCGAAGCGACACTGGAGATGTATGGCCCGGCAGTGAAGGAACCGGGCACGTTTGCCGCCAGTGCGTTGCTTGCGCGACGGTTGGTTGAACGCGGTGTCCGGGTGGTTCAATTGCTCCACCGCGGATGGGATCAGCATGGCAACATTGCCGGTGACTTGCCAGCGCAGTGCGGTGACATCGATCAACCGACGGCGGCTTTAATTCGTGACCTCAAGCAGCGCGGGATGCTCGATTCAACCTTGATTGTTTGGGGCGGCGAGTTCGGAAGGACTGTTTATTGCCAGGGCGGTTTAACTCGCGAGAACTATGGTCGCGATCATCATCCGCGATGCTTTACGATGTGGATGGCGGGAGCGGGTATTCGAGGTGGAATTTCCGTCGGCGAAACCGATGATTTCAGCTACAACATCGCCGAGCGACCGGTGCACATCAACGATTTTAATGCCACGATTCTGCAGTGCATGGGAATTAACCATGAAAAGCTGACGTTCCAGTTTCAAGGGTTGGACCAGAGATTGACCGGAGTCGAACCCGCAGCACCCGTGCAAGAACTGTTGGCCTGAGCAGGTTTGAGACTGGAGACTGGAGGAAGTTTGCATCCCGCAATCTCAGATCTCCTGCCTCCTGCCTCCCGCCTCCAGCCTGTCTTGTGAGTTTACGTTGCTTGGCGTAAGCTTTTCTGGATGAAAATCGAACAACTTTCCGCCGTTGAATTGGGTCGCAAAATCGCTGCACGCGAGCTGTCTAGCCGCGAAGTGGCTGAGCATTTTCTATCGCGAATAACGGCAGGTGCGGCTGTCAATGCGTTTATCCATGTGGCCAGTGAAAACGCTTTGTCCCAGGCTGAGTTGGCTGACAAACAGATTGCCGCCGGATCGCTCAAGGGGCCGCTAGCGGGTGTGCCCATAGCGATCAAGGACGTGCTTTGCACAGTGGAGGCACCTACGACCTGCGGTTCTCGCATACTCCAGAACTTCCAGCCTCCCTATGCGGCCACGGCTGTTAAGAAGTTGTTGAATGCGGGGCTGGTGCTGCTGGGCAAAACGAACATGGATGAGTTCGCGATGGGGGGCAGTACAGAAACCAGTGTTTTCGGTGTGACTCGCAATCCATGGTCGCTCGAACGGACTCCGGGTGGTTCGAGCGGCGGGGCGGCTGCGGCGTTGGCCGGCGGTATGGCTCCACTGTCCATCGGCTCGGATACGGGTGGATCGGTGCGACAACCGGCTGCCTTTTGTGGCGTGTGTGGTTTGAAGCCGACCTATGGACGCGTTAGTCGATCTGGGCTGGTAGCATTCGCGAGCAGCTTGGATCAGGTCGGAGCACTAGCGCATCATGTCGAGGACGTAGCGGCGTGCTTGGAGCTGCTGGCTGGTCATGATCCAGCGGATAGTACGTCACTCAAGGCTGACGTGCCCAGTTACACTCAGTCATTGAAGGAACCACTGAAGGGTTTACGAGTGGGTGTGATCCGCGAGCACATTGAGCATGAAGCCCTGGATGATCGCATTCGCCAAGTGGTGCTGAACAGCCAAAAGATGCTTGAGAGCTTGGGGGCGACGATCGTGGAAGTGCACTTGCCGCACACCGCCTATTCCGTAGCCACTTACTATTTGGTCGCGCCCAGCGAGGCTAGCAGCAATTTGGCTCGGTACGATGGTGTGCATTATGGTTATCGAGCAATGGGCGATGCGAAATCCGAATCGCCCTTGGACGCGATGATTGCTCGTAGTCGTAGCGAAGGCTTTGGAACAGAAGTCAAGCGTCGCATTATGTTGGGTACGTTTGCGTTGAGTGCAGGCTATTACGATGCGTATTACAAGAAAGCGCTGCAGGTCCGTCGACTGATTGCGGACGACTACGGAAAAGCGTTCAAGCAAGTCGATGTTTTGCTTGGCCCAGTGACCCCAACGCCAGCGTTTAAGATTGGGGAAAAAACGAACGACCCGGTCGAGATGTATTTGGGCGATTTGTTTACTGTTGGAGCCAATTTGGCGGGGATTCCAGCCATGTCGATCCCGGC
>JANRMD010000253.1:0-6608 GCA_033761895.1 Pirellulaceae bacterium
AGGCCGCCGGGGTCCGCGATGCCTTGAGGGTTCTTGTTCTTCGATACGAGTTCAAAAGTGTCTTCGGCCTTGGCGGATGTATTGGGTCCAAGCGTATTGAGTGAGTACACGTAGACGCGATCATCGACCGCATCGACAATCCACATCTTGTTCCCTTCAGCGTTGATCGTCAGGCCTGTAGGATCAGAATTCTGTGGATCCAGTCGCCAGGAGTTGAGCAACTTGCCAGTGAGGTCATAAATGAAGACTCGATCGCTGGATGAATCAACCACCCACAAGAACTCGCCGTCGGTCGTGATTCCAGTTGGAGTTTGGTTCTGCGAGTCCAAGTTAAACTGGCTTGACCTAGCCTGCGATCCACTGCGGCGGGTGGCGGCTTCATCGTAACGCTGGACACGATTGGTGGCATCATCGACGATCCAGATCGATTGACCATCGGTGGCGATGCCTTCAGGTTTGGTCAAGCCTGTGGCGGTCCATGAACCAAGCAGTTTCTCATGCTCGCTGTCCATGACGTAGATCCGCTTGTTCGCGCCCTCATCACTGAGGATCCACAACGGATTTCCTAGGGGTGTTGTCGTTATGTCGCGAGCATTCAAGTTTGAAGAGACAGCGAATTGTCCGATTGGTGAGCCCGCTGAGGAGTACCGATAAGTCAAGTCGTTCGTGTCGACAACATAGAACTTTGTTGCTGGAGCAGAGATCGGAGATGCCAGACGTGAAGAAACAATGGCTGCTACGGCAGCAGGACTTGTAAGAACGATCTCCATCTTGCGTACAGACGTCGCATTCAAGATGACCTTCTGAAAACTATTGGCTCCCAAGTTGACAGCGGGTGTATCGCTGATCAAGCCGCCATCGCCGCCAAACAGTCGAATTCTCGAACCAGTTTTGGTGACGTTGTACAAGTGGACTTCATCCATCTGCACCGCTGATTTGAAGGTGAAGGTCAATGTCCCACTTGTTAGTTTTAGGTTGCGATCATCGTCGTCATCATCATCATCGTCGTCGTCATGGTCATGGTCATGGTCATGGTCATCGTCATCGTCATCGTCGTCATCATCATCATCGTCATCAACATCATCATCATCATCATCATCATCATCATCATCATCATCGTGATCGTCATCATCTTTCTCTGCGATAGCGAGCACGTTCTTCAGAGAGGAGGCGGAGTCGACAACTGTTGCGACGGAGTCTTTGTTGTTGGTGGAAACGGTGACGCCAAGTGAACTGAACTGGTTAGAAACTCTATCACCATGTTTGAGTGCAGTGCTATCTGCGGCGCGTTCGAAGTCGATGGTTGGCAGTGTAATGCTGCGTCCGGGTTTAACCGAGATGCTGATGGTGTTGGAGACCCAAGCGGTATCGAAAGGGGAGGGGCCGGGAACTTCGGCGAACTGGAAATAGCCGTTTGAGTGCAGTGTTTGACCGCGACCGTAGCCCGGCTGAATGCCATCGGCGGCCAACCAAGTGCCGTTGGAAAAGACCGATCGATCTTCAGTTTGATAAACCGTCTCATTCATCCGGATAAAATCGACCGTTAAATTGCGATCGATCTTACGAGCGCGATCGAACAGGTCATTGGTAAACGCAACGCGAAGCTGTTCAGGTGAAATGATCCGCGAAGAGCGAAATTCATAGTCGGCGAAGTTCTTGGTAGCGGTGAATCTCCTGACGGTGCGACCATCGATCAGCAGATTGAACGCTTCATCGCCTTGATCTCCTCGCACTCGGAGGGCGATACGCGTACCATCATTGGCATCGTGGTCATACTGAAAAAAGCCATTGGCATGCAACCACTCGCTTCTGCGCAGCCCAGGCTTGATGCCATCGGAGGCTTGCCAGGTGCCGGTCGAAAACACGTCCGCCGCTTCGGTTTGGTAGACTTTGCCATCGATCGTTAGGTAATCAACGATCAAGTTGTTATCGATGCCGCGCGTGGGATCGAATAGATCGTTGGTAAAGCGGACTTTGACTTGATTGGGGGCAACAGGTTTTGTGGTGGCGTAGCTGAATGTCTGGAATTCAGTCGTCGTTACGAAGCTCTGCACCAGTTTGTCATCGATCAGCAAATCAAAACGCTCACCTCCTTCGTCGCCACGTGCATAAATCTGCAAAAGTGACCCAGCGGAAGGAGAGTAGCGAGGACCGTTGTAGTCTTCGTCGAAAGCATGCGCGCGAACGGAATAGGTGCCTTGCTTGGCATACGTGTAAGTTGCTGAGGTTGGATTGCCAGCGATCAATTGCGGTCGGCTTCCATCGCCCCAGTCGATCAGCCAACCTTGGATGGTGTCGGCACCAGGATCCAAGTCTGACAGTGCGAGCGTAAATACTTCACCTGCGTTTACTGACGCATCGCCCGCAATGGTCAACTTGGGAATGACATTTGCGATGGCCACTGCCAGCGGCTGGGCCGCGAAAACGTTGGCCCCTTGGCGAGCAAAGGCTCGAATCGTGGTAGCGCCTGGACCGTCCGCGAAAACATGCTCGACTCGGGAGGCTTGTGCTGGCAGGGTTGAAACTCTGCCATCGCCCCAATTGATTGTCCAGCCATCGGTGTTGGCTAGCCCCGCGAGATTCAGTACGTACTTGTCGCCTTCGCGAATGGACGATGGTCCAGAAGACTGAACCGTGCCACCAGCCACTTGGTCTCTGCAGAAAGTGATATCGCTGATTGCACCAGCGCCCGTGAACTGGATTTCCAAACGACGGACGCCATTCGCATTTGCATGGACGGTCTGATAGGCCTGCCGATCGTCACCGGTTACTCTTAATTCACCGGTCATTGTCAAAGCGTGGTTGTACCAGCGTACGGTAGCAAAGTGCCCGTGCGGGATTCTGAACAGTCGCAATTGATCGAGGCGAACGGTAGCGTCAAAATAAAAATTGATGGTACCACCACCGCTGTTTGGGTTCGGTGTTTTTGACGTTGGACTATCCGCGATCGCCAATAGACTGTCCACGATGCCATTGTTCGAATTGTTCAGGATCGCGAGCGGGTGCTTGGCGGGATCATTGGTGGCGACTTGCACACCCCAGTTCGACCATTGGCTGGTGATCTTGGTTCCGGCCACGATCGAGTTACCTAAGTCATCGGTATCAAAGTCGATGACTGGTAAGCATGCGCTGCCGTTCACGTTTGGCTGGACAGTGACGAGGAATGACTTGGCGACGACTCCGCCATCATCGTCGCTGACCGTTACCCGCACCGTGAACTGGCCGACGGAAGTGTAGGTGTAGGAAGGAATGAGCGTGGCGGTGGTAGGTGTGCCCACGGTGCCTGCAACGTAATCGGTAATCACGATGGGTTGGACGCCTGTGCCGCCTCCCCAATCAATGGTTGCCGTGAATGTCTCAACTCTACCCGTGGCTGAGTTGTAGCCTGGATCGGTAACTGTGATCGGAGCCACGTTGAGGGCAACGCCGACAGTGGCGGTTAAGTTGGTTGTTGCAAAGCTGGGAGAAACATTGCTGATAAGGGCGGTTGTGGTGGACGTTACGGTGTCGGTGCCGTCGGACAATGTAACTTGAACGTCGTAGGTACCATTGTCAGGGAAGGTATGCGAGGTATTGAATAGAAATTGACCCGCGGATGGTGTGGGCGAGATTGTTGAAGTTGTGCCGTCACCCCAAGTGATGGTTGCGGTCAGGACATCCTGGAGTCCGGGATCGAAGGCGGTGAATTGGAAACTGACATTCGCTCCTTCATTGCCCGAGAGCCTGGGTAAAGTACCGAGTACGGGCGCTACGTTTTGAACCTGCAAGGTAGTCGATTGCTGGGCTACAATTGCTCTATTGATATCGGTCACGGTTACAGTGACGGTATAGGCACCCTGAGCAGTGTAGAGGTGTGAATTGGAGAACACCTCGACTGGAAAGGCATCGTTGCCGATGATTGTGTCGGACGTTCCGTCGCCCCAGTCCATCGTGGCTGTGTAGCTTGGTCCGAAGGTGTAATGAGCCAGTGATGCGTTGAAAGTGACTGCTGAACCCTCTTGCGTCACCAGTGATTGCGGTAGTTCGAGTTGAGGTTGACGGGCGACATTGATGACAGCGAAAACATCTTGGCCTCCATCGAGCAAGTTGCCTGCCAAGTCGCGCAGCCCGTGGGTTGTGCTCGCGCCTAGAATCAACACCTTGTAGATTGAGCCAGCAGCGCGGGTAGGCGCGGCAAGCGATGCAGGGTCAATCGAGAGAGTGACGCGGTTGGTGCTAGAGTTGTAGTTCACGGCGGTGATGGGAAAGAGCACGTCATCGCCTGTGCCACGGTTGTCAACGCCATCCGGGCCAAGGTTGTAGAACCGATAAGAACGAGGGTTGTTGGCAGAACCCGGTGTGTTGGCTGTTGAAACTTGCATCGCCTCGCTGAACTGCAAAACGACTGAGCCCAGCGCCGCAGTTGCGTTCTCGTTAGCTCCAAGGGACACGGTCGATTGCGGCGAAAGCAGTGTGGCTGTTGGCAGGGTTGTATCGGCAACTAGCGGCGTCAGTGCAAGTGATCTGCCATTGAACGCGGCTGCAATGTCCAGAATCGAATCGGGCGCTGTGTAAGTGCCAAGCGCGAGCTTGGTGGGGCTGCCTGTACTACTGACATTGATCACGGATCGGGTGAACGAAGTGTCTCCGTTGCCAAGGAAAACAATAATCGTTGATAGCCCCGAATCGGAGACCAAGATGTCACTGAGGTTGTCTCCGTCAACATCGCCAATGGCTACATCGCTTGGACTCCCAAACGCACCCGAGAGTCTCGTTACGTTGAAGGCGTCGTTACGAACGATGTCAGGCGTGATACGGACATTATCGATCGTTGCGGTGGAAGCATTGGCGTTAGGATGACCTATCAAATCAAAGACCAGAGTCGCGGTGGTGCCTGGATTCAATCGCGATATGTCCAGCCTCACCTTGGTTCCCTGAACGGTAACGCCGCTGGCTACGGAGCGGCTGTTGCCGGGGTTGAAGTTAATGAATGCCGTCGAAGATGGTTGGTGGGTGGGCACAAGCGAATTGGACGCGCTATCGAGCAAGGAGACTTCGAAGGCATCCGGTAGTTGGCCAGCTGAATCGCTGCCGAGTCCTAACGCCAGCAGATCGAACTCAATGCTCTGCGGATTAGCTGGTATGGTGAACGCTTGCGAAAGCGAAGTTAGAAAGGACTGATTTTCAGCGAACTGCGCGACGGCAGATTGCGCATTGATGATGCCAGCGGTCTGAGTGGCTGTTTGTCCGACGAACTGGGTTTGCCAGCCAGTCAAGCCTTGCGAAAAGTCTCCGTTGGCGATGGGCGAGGTTGCGAGTGGATCGTTTAGCGATTTCAGCAGTGCCGTACCCGTTCTTCCAGTCGCAACGATTTCGTTGAGACCGTCCGCGTCAAAGTCGAACGTCTGGAGCGCGGAGATTGCGCCTACGAAACTAGTCAATGTCAGGTCGCTGCGCAGCGTTAAGGTTCCAGAGTTGCTGCCTTCGAAGAATCTTACTGAGCCGTTGTCGAACCCAACCGCTAAATCGTGGCTGGCGTTGCCCAGAATATTGCCACTGGCAACCACGACGGGGCGAGAGTTGGTCGGTGAACCGGTGGCAAGATAGATGGGGGACTGAAACCGCCCATCGCTGGTTCCATACAAAACTGCGATCTGATTGGCTTGCGGGAGCGGAAGTACGAGATCGATGAAAGTGTCATTGCCGAAGTTGGCTACAATCGGCTTTACGGTAGGATGTGAGGCCGCATCGCTGACTCCGGTGTAGCTAGTTGTAAGGTAGCTTTGCCAGCCCGCGTTTCCGTCACTGACAAGCATTACGAGGCTGCTGGCGGTTTGAAGCACAAGATCATCGAACGGGTCGTCGTTCAGCAGTGCTGTGGTTGCGCCAAGCACAGGGTCGGAAGCAGAGACACTGGGAACTTGATAAGTGCTTCGAGTGGCCCAACTGTTTTGGTTGTTGTTGAGCGTGACGTCGACTCGCCCAGTCCGCGAAACACTCAGCAAGTCGGTAGGTCCGCCGAGGTCGAAGCGGCCCGCAGCCAAGTACATCGCAGGGCTAGACAGCAGCAAAGTTTGGTTGGGTGGCGAAGCGACCGCCAACATCTGCCGAAGCTCAAGTCGCTCGATCGTTTGGATTCTAGGTTTGCGGGAACTAGTACTTTGTGACTGTCGGCGAGTAGCCTTACGGATTGCATTGCGACGCAGGCGTACCTTGAATTTAGCTGTATTCATGAATCACGTGGGTGGTATGGGTTATCAAGACCGACAACAGGGAGCCCGAGCCATCCAAACCGAGCGGGAAAAAGACTAGCAATCCCAAAACGTGATTTCAATCATTCGAGGGCGTTTCTTCGCCAGATTTCAGGAAATTTCCCGCCTTCTGGAAAAACGGCTTCCTCGTCCGCAGGGCGAAGTCATGCAGGTAGCGGTAGATCTGGTAGCGGAATGCGTCAAGCATTTCGAGGACGAGCCTGCCGGGATGTTGCGACTCGGCGAAGCGTAGGCTGCTAACAACCTCAGCCCTCGTCGCCATTCGTCACCGCGTCTGAAGTTAGTGAGAAACCGAACGATCCGCAGAGTAAATCAGTAAATCTGCGGGATTAACCGATGGGCGTTAGCCCCGGTTTT
>JANRMD010000254.1:0-5257 GCA_033761895.1 Pirellulaceae bacterium
TGTTCTTGGGGCTGACCTCGGCTTGCAACTCTTCGGGCAATTGACTGCGACGCCAACGATTACGGACTGCGATAGCGATGGCGCGTTTCGCGTCTGCTTGGCCGACGATGTATCGGTCCAATTCGGCGACAATCTGCCTAGGCGACAACTTGGCAATATCCAAGGTCTCGTTAGCCACTGAAGAATTGTTCATCCGTTGCTATCCAATTGCTCAACGATAATTGATCCACCCGAATAGATGTCAAGTTCGCCCGCGATGGTCAGGCCATGATGCACGATATCCCGAGCTTCAAGGGAACTGTGCCGGACGAGTGCACGGGCGGCGGCGACGGCGTAGTTTCCGCCGGACCCGATTCCTAGAATGCCATCGGACGCTTGGATAACATCGCCAGTACCGCTGACCAGCAGGCTGTGGCGACTATCCACAGCAATCAGCAGAGCCTCTAGCCTGCGCAGCGCTCGATCGCTGCGCCAGTCTTTGGCCAACTCGGTTGCAGCCCGCGGGAGGTTGGCCGGGTAATCTTTCAACCGAGCCTCAAAGCGTTCCATGAGAGCGAATGCGTCCGCCGCACCGCCAGCAAAACCGATGATCACATTCCCGCCACCTACGCGACGAACCTTGCACGCGTCACTCTTGACGATTGTTTTGTCAAGCGTAACTTGGCCATCGCCACCCAAAGCCACGAAGTTGCGGTGGCGGACTGATAGTATAGTTGTGGCGTGAAACTGCATTTCCCGATTCCGCGGTTAGCAAGCATGCGATTGTAAGCACGCTACGATACCAGCCAAACGCGGTTTGCAACAGAACAGTATCTCACACTCAAGCGGCTTCACTGACTACTTCTTGGTGTCTGTTTCGATGTCTTTTAGCGAGCGTCCCAAACGCTTGCGATTGCCTGCACTTCCACCCCCATTACCGCCGCCCGAACCCGCCCCAACCTGTGCTAGTCGAGGTGACGAATCGACATTTTTGTCAACTCGCAACAAACCAGCCACGCTTGGGTGGAGATCCTCGGTCGAGGCCGGAGTGCCGAGCGTTTCAATCGCATCGCTCACGCCCAGCAAAACCGATTGGCGAACTCCATCACGAATCCATGTAAAAAAGTTCATTCCGTTCATTTTTCTCTCCGGTTCGTCGACACGTCGCGCGAACAAATTCTCAAATTTCAAGTTGGGCTGAAAACACTGCCTCGAAACATTCGCAGTGCGTCTACGGCTTTTACAAGACCCTGGCGTGAGAGTCCAGGCGACTTGTTGAGCTAGCAAATGCGTTTGAGCCGGAAATGGCAGACGCCCACTCAAAAAGAGCGGGCGTCGTTTGCATTTCAGCTGGCGATACTGCTTAAGAACCGAAAGAGCGTTTTAGCGGCTTTCGTAACCCAGCATCATCGTCTGGCCATCGCGATAGATCTTCATCAGCAATTTGTTCGAGCCGTCGATGGCCTTGGCTACGTCTGCCGCCGACGAGATCTTCTTGCCGTTAAGTTCGGTGATAACGTCGCCTGGTTGCATGCGCAGTTGGGCAGCCTTGCCACGACGGTCCATCGCGATCACTACGGCTCCTTCATCGATATCGGCTTCCAAGTTCTTCGCCAGTTCAGGTGTCAGCGTTTGGACTTGAACACCCAGCTCCTTCACTGGTACTTGGGGGGACATCGCCGCCAGTTTTTCGTCGGTGGATTCTTCGACAGTCACTGTGATTTGCATCGGTCGACCATTGCGATAAACATCCAAGTTCAATTCGCTGCCGGGGCGTACCAGTGCTACCGTGTTTCTCAGCGCGGACACGGAGTTGATGTCGCGACCATTGGCACGTGTAACAATATCACCCTTCTTCAGACCCGCTTTAGCGGCTGGGGCCCCTTCCTGAACAGCATCAATGACCACTCCATCGACAACTGAGTCAGGAATGTTTTCTTTCCGCAAGTCCTCGTAACTGACATCACCTAGCTGTGCGCCGATGAAGCCTCGCTTTACCGAGCCACCCTCGCGCAAATCTTGCATAATGTGAGCCGCGAGGTTGCTGGGGATGGCAAAGCCGACACCTGCATTCGCACCCGTCGTTGAGTTGATCGCGGTGTTGATACCGACAACTTCACCGCGCAGATTGACCAGCGGCCCGCCGCTGTTACCGGGGTTGATGGCGGCATCCGTTTGCAGGAAATCTTCGTAGGGCAGTATGTCATTCTGTGTCGATCGATTGACCGCGCTGATAATGCCCGCGGTCACGGTTTGATCGAGTTCAAATGGACTGCCGATCGCGAGGACCCAATCACCCACATCCATCGCCGAGGAATCACCGAGTACCGCTGGAACGAGTCCTTGCGCGTCGATCTTCAAAACAGCGATATCGCTTTTCGGATCTGTACCGACCACTTTAGCACTCAGTGTCCGGTTATCGCTAAGGTGGACCTCCAACTGGTCGGCTTTGGCTACCACGTGGTTGTTGGTCAGTAGATAACCATCTTTGGATACAATCACGCCCGATCCAACACCGATCTTTTGTGATTGAGTCCTACCTGACTTGGGAGCCGGTTGGTCTTCCTCAGGGATAATTAATCGATCGTCGCGGTCAAATTCTGAACCGCCGAATTGCCGAAACAGCTCGTCTGGAATCATGCCCCGAAATTCTTCAGGCAGGCCTGGAGCTTGCCCGCGGCGCATGACCCGCGTTACCACGGGCTGGTCGACTTTGGCTGTGATCGTAACCACGGAAGGTCGGAGCGCTTTGGCAGCCGCGCGGAAGGCGACGGACAGTTTCTCGGCGCCGATCAGTAGATCTTCACGAGCTTCTTGAGCCACTCGAGCTTGCTGTGCGTAGAGTTGGCTCGGTCCGGATTGAGACCCCGGAACCAGAAAACTAGCACCGATTCCAGCTGCCAAAACGGCAGCAGCGCCACCCAGAACTCTGAATCTCTTGCTCATCTTACAAATCTCCAACGCGAAAGATCAAACGCTTGAAATCGAATATGCCGGGTTTACCGGTCCAATTTCAAGTCCGAAACATTCGAATGCTCTTCCCTGCAAAATGCGAACCAATTCGCAAACTATCCAAAAGTTGCTGGCGATTCGAATTTGTTGCGGAATTTTTCAGTTCTCGGCTATTCTAGCGGGCCAGCCTAGGCCGACTGATGTTGTGTGGGCCTATTGACACGAAGCCAGTAACTTCAACAATTGGCACTCGCACATGCGGATGTGGCGGAATGGCAGACGCGCTAGGTTCAGGTCCTAGTGGGAGCAATCCCTTGGAGGTTCAAGTCCTCTCATCCGTACTGATTCTTCCCCGGGCTGCTCTTTTCCTGGTGGCTCTAAATGGGCAGCTTTTTCCCTGGGGCTTTGGTTGGTAGCGTCCCCTGCAGCCTACTCGCCGATCTTCTTAAGTTGTTTTAGTTCCGCCATGCTCTCGGCGAGCCCCTTGCCGATGCGTCCTAAAATCTTGGCCGAGCCCAAGTAGTGGAACTCGAGATTTGAAATCCCTTTCGCGATGACTTGGCGTTCACGCTCGGAGAGTCCTTCCAGAAGCATTTTCTCTAGCAAGGCTTTTTCTTCTGCGGGACTAATTTTGCTTGCGGTGGCCAGCTTCTTGGCCTGTTGCTTGACGCCATTCTCTTTGGCTTTGGCAGCAGTTAATTCTTGGTCCCAGTACTTCTCCGTCAACACGGCCGCTACGTTGCCTTGGAACTCAGGCAGCGCAGCCGGTGCAGCCATAGCGTCGCGAAAGTTTTGATGAACTGACTTATAACGCTGCTGATCGGGACCGTACTCAGATACAGGACCACCCACACCGAGCACTCCGATGACGAAGGGCAATTTCGGTGTATTCAAATCTTTGCGAACATCGCGAATGAAGTGAGCCATTGCGACACTGTAAGCATCATAGCCTCCGGGCTTGTCGCGATTTGCGTAAGTGCTGCCATCGACCATGTCGTTCCAGCCTTGGAACCATACGAAGCCGGCGAGTTCGTGACCTTGCGAGGCATCGTAGTCCGGCACCACGCGCTTGATATCGGACAGTACATACTTCACATGCTCGATCATCTGTCGATAGTTGACACCTGTGGCCTTATCCTTCTCGGCTTGAATGGTCGCGATGTCCTTGCCTTGTTTTTGATAAGCGGCCAGCTGAGTTTCGTTGAACACGTACGGCCCAGCACTTGGCGAACGGAAGTCTGTATTTAGGCTCTTGCCACCCCACGAGGTTTTGATCAGCAGGATTGGGCCATCGATGTATTTTTGGATGGTGATCCCAAAAGTGTATTCAGGTCCGATCTTCGGTCCATTCTGACTGGCGCCAAAGCCTGTCGTCAGTTTGCCTGTTTGCTCAGTCTCAGCGCATCCAATTGAAGAGATCCAGACACGGTCAAGCACCTTCGGCGAGCCATCTGCGTTTTGCATTTCTGCCAACAGCGGTTGAGTGGCAGGATCCATGCCGATGTGTTCGAAGGTTCGAACTTGGGCATGCCCTTGCATGTTGGATTGACCCGCCAGAATGAATATCTTGAGCGGCTCCGCGCTGAGTTCGGATGCTGGTAGCAGGCATAATGCGCAGAGGCATAGTGCACCGAGCATTGGGAACGGATATCGAGAAAAGGAGGCAGGAGCCATTGGGGTTCTCCAGGCAAATTCAGGTTGGAGGTTTTGGATTCAGGCTGCGACGTGGCGGGTAACTTCGCATCGTCGAGTAGCACAGCCGACTTCGTGCGCTACTGCGAATGAAGGAGGCTATTGTAAACAACAATCGCGCTGACCCGTCGATTTTTAGAAGCCTTTAGACGATGGCAAAATGCTGTTGCCAATGCTGTCAGAAATAAAAGACCTCCGATGCGTCACGATCCAAAGGATCTTTACTAACATTATCAAGGGGAAATCATGGGGACACACATATTTCCCGGGCGGGTAGTTGATTGCCTGGACGGGTAGGTGTAGGTTTTTCTGCTGAGTCGATTTGGCAATACAGTTTGGAGGGCTCGGCGATGGCTAGAGTTGCTCGGGTGGAAGCGTTCGCGCCGGATGAAATAGCAGTCATTCACGTTATGAATCGAGTCGTTCGTCGCTGCGTTGCTTTTACTCGCTAACGGGTACATCAGCTTTAGGTATGATCCGGTAAGGGTGCATGAAGTATGGTCACCCCTTCGCCCCTGTACTCGGGGGAGAAGGGGACGGGGGTTGAGGGGCGTTTTGCAGTTCGCATGAGCTAGAGTCTTTGTTCCAGCCGCCTTGTGTGAATCCAATGGATGGCATCGCTTGCTGCAGAAGG
>JANRMD010000255.1:0-3342 GCA_033761895.1 Pirellulaceae bacterium
TTAAGGTGGTTGGCTAGCCTTCCTTCGGGCCGTTGGTCTTTAGCCCTGAATCAGACACGGTTCGCGCGATGCCTACTGTCTGAAGGTCCTTGAAATCTGCTGGATGTGAAGCTGCGGCCGTGAAAAGCGAACGGCTGGGACCAGATTTCTTGCGTAAGGAGCTTTCCATGCCCATCGAACGCCGGATCGGTAAAAGGAACCGCTTCAAGTTTCGAATATCGTAGTTATAACTCCGCGAAACGAATCTTGTGCCATTCGCCTTGTCGTCATGCATCGCAATTGTTAACGTCGCCACTTCGATTTTGTAGAAATGGCGGACATTGTGGGGTTTCATTCGAAACCCAAGGCAACACCGCGACAATTGCTTGCAAATGTTCTTAATGTGGGCTTGTGGAGAGGAACTGTGACACAGATCCACTACCTCGAAAACTTGTCGGTCGGCGGTTGCTGGTTCAGCGAAGAGCGTGTTGTTACTGAGGCCGACGTTCATCAGTTTGCTGAGATGACGGGCGACTTCGATCCGCTGCATATCGATCCTGAGTTTGCCCGAACCACGCCGTTTGGTAGACAGATTGCGCATGGATTGCTGGGGTTATCGTTTCTGGCTGGTCTGAGTTCGCAAGCACCTCGCGTGAGTACGGTTGCTTTTGTCAGGATCGACCAATGGCGATTTGTAAAGCCGATCTTTCTCGGCGACACTGTGCGAGTGGAAACCCGGGTTGTCGATTTACAGAATCACGGTCGGAAGTATGGGCAAGTCACCTGGAAGAGACGCCTGCTAAACCAGAATGACGAGGTCGTGCAAGAAGGTCTGTTCGTTACGATCGTCAATCGTGAGTCGAGGCAAGTATTCGAGTGTGACACGACCGTAAGTGCGGCCGTTTCTGCGCCAGTTCGTCGCGCCGCCTAGTAGTACTGCCGTATCATTTCGCCTCGTTCGCACTCTCCTTGTGGCGATATACAGCGACCAGGTTTCTCCCTTCGCTCGCGTCCATGCAAGACATAAAAGTCGAGGCAGGAAGCGCGCGAGTCGAGTGTCTCAGTTGCGGTCTGTTGCGAGGCAATGTCCTTCTGGGCTGCCCCTTATTTTCGTCCAGGCATTATGAGAGTAACGGTTGGGGGATGGGTAATGGTTCGCTGTGCTGTTGGAGTGCAGGCGTAGCCGAAACGGAAGCAGCACAGCGACGCGTGAATTCCGTTGGGGTCAGACCGCCTAGCGAACTATGCGGTCGATACTCGTTGTAATCCTCTCGCCAGGCCGCTCCACAGGCCCTAGCATGCGTCAGGTTCTCGAACTCCATCACATTCATCAACTCGTCTCGAAGCCGACTGTGGAAACTTTCGGCGTAGCCGTTCTCCCAAGGGCTACCCGGTTCGACGTACATCGTTCCTACTTCAATTGTTTTGACCCAGGTCTGAATCGATTTTGCGATGAACTCCGGTCCGTTGTCGCTACGGATGTGCTTGGGTGTTCCATACATCACAAAGAGCTCCGACAAACGGTTGATGATGTCCTCCGATCGAATGCTTTTGGACACATCCAGCGCGATACATCGACGCGTGTACTCATCGACGATCGACAACCATTTCAGCGATTGCCCGTGCACGGTGCGATCAAAGATGAAGTCCCAACACCATACGTCGTTGACGGCCTCCGCTCGGCGACGATGGCATGCATTGCTTCCCTGACCCAAAGCCCGCCTTTTTCTCGTCCTTTTCGGCACTTTCAGGCCTTCGTTTAGCCAAATCCTATAGACTCGCTTCTCGTTCACTCGAAAGCCTTCCCGTTGAAGGAGCACGGTGATTCGACGATATCCGAAACGAGGCCGTTCACGCACTAATTCAAGGATTCGACGGCGCAACGGCGATTCATCCAACCGCTCCTTGCGTTGGTAACGAATGCTGCTTCGCAGGAACTCGAGCGCCTTGCATGCCCGACGTTCAGAAACAGAAAGTGCCTGCTGAACGCGCTCCACAGTCTCTCGCTTCTGTGTCGGGCTTAGACGTTTCCCCGAAGCGCCTCCTTGAGTATGGCTTTATCAAGTTCCGCCTCAGCCAGCAGTCGCTTCAGCCGTGCATTCTCGATATCCAGCTCCTTGAGTCGCTTGGCTTCCTCGCTCTTCATCCCTCCAAACTGATTTCGCCATCGGTGGTACGTCGCTTCACTGATCTCAAGGCTCTGAAGTACGACAGCCAGGTCCTTGCCCGAGTTCAGCATGACGTCGGCGTCACGCAATTTGGCGACGATTTGCTCGGGATTATGTCGCTTTCGCTTTCTGCTCATCTGAAAGTCCTCTCACCTCGACTCGAGGTTCTTGACTCTCATACCACATGGACCAATTTTTGGGGAGCAGCCCAGTTGCTCGCCATCACAGTGACTACCGCTTGTAATACTGCTCTCACTCGGTATCGCCCAAGCTCGCGAGGTACAAAAAGCCTCATACCGAAACAGCGAGTTATGTCAGCTGCCATTGCAGCTAATTGGACGTTTCGCATCGAAAACTCAGAGGCGGCT
Organism: Pirellulaceae bacterium; assembly: GCA_033761895.1. Taxonomy (GTDB): domain Bacteria; phylum Planctomycetota; class Planctomycetia; order Pirellulales; family Pirellulaceae; genus Aureliella. Next base: position 2,516 of record JANRMD010000255.1, read on the forward strand.
CTCTGCGTTACGTTGAAGATCGGCGCAGCGTGCAAAGGTTATGTCATCGGTTTTGACATGAGTAGATCAAGCCACGGCTCGGTATGACTTCAGGTGCCCATCAAGTTCAGTGTAGCAACTGAGTTTCATGACTGTGGCATTTTCCCGTCCGTTGCAAATGCAATTTACCATCGAAGTTTGCAGTTTCGTTAGGCAACGTACCATTACCCTCACCTGCTTTTCTTTGTTGCATAGGGCAGCCCACGCTGTGTGAAAAGACATCCAAGAACGTCTGGCCTTTGAAAGAACGCGCAGTTGTGAACTAGCCAGCTGTTCGTAATCGGGCAGAATAACGCTCCGGTACAGACACCGATCGAAAGAAGTTCATCGGAATACGTGTACAATTTCAGCTGCTTGTTGGTAGTGCTTGCCCGCTTCAAGTGAACGCTATTCGACCCAAATCATCGACCGGCAATCCTGCTGCCATCGTCCGTGTTCGCTTTACAACCCACTCCTCGGTGATGCCTCCCATGTTGATGATCAGTCTTCTTTCGCGATTGTCCATCTTTGTTCTACTTTTGGTTTTCTCGGTCCAATTTGCCGTAGCTCAAACAACGTCGATCGCAACTGCGCCTCAATTCGTCATTCAGTGGGGCACCAGCGGTGAATCAGCTGGTCAATTTCACTCTCCCATTTGTATTGCCATTAGCGCTAACGACGAGGTTTTTGTCGCCGATCTCAATAACTCACGGGTCCAGCAGTTCACGTCCGAGAGCGCCTTCGTGGCTCAATTCCCGCTTCCATTCGACGAACCATCACGGAAATCCTGCATGATTGGTGGAATGACC
>JANRMD010000256.1:0-2530 GCA_033761895.1 Pirellulaceae bacterium
ACCTACCGTGCCGCCGTAACCCGCATTTCGACTGACCAGGTAACCCCAATCCGGAATCGGCTCTTCGCCCAACGCATCCATCAACGCTAGGGTTTTCGCCACCACGGTTGGTGATTTGAGGTACACAAGAACTTGCACCAATTCGGCGTTGATCGGATACGATTTCGCGGGATAAAGTGCATCCAGTCGACTGACCAGTTTTTCTCGCAAGGCATCCGATGGCTCGCCATGTCGCGCGAATGCGACTTCTAATGTGCGCAGCCAAAACAGCTGATCGCTTTCGGACAAACTTTCGAGCTGCACAGCAGAAACTTTTTGGACGATCTTCTCGAGATCTTCTTTCGCGCCTTGGTGAGCCATCGCCAGCATGGCGTTCAAAACCGCTTTGGTTCCGGTCGTCGCCAAAGCCAGCTCGCGCCACTTCGAGATCGGTTGATTCTCGAGAGCCACGCGGGCTGCATAGCGAATGAAGCGATCATCATGGCCGATGTTGGCCATGATCAGCCCGAGGTCGCCATTGGTTTTGCCATGGAAGGCTTCCAAACGCTGACGCAATTCCCGCTGTTTCGCGCCGGATGAATCGCCGGACGTAACGGGTGCGGTCGATTCCGATCCAACGTAAGTCACACGGTACAGATCCGATTGAGTGCCGCGTCCACCGGCTGCAAAGTAGAGTGCTCCATCGCTGCCGACCACGGCATCTGTAACCGGCAAGGGTGAACCCGTCACAAAATCTGACTTCGCACCGCGATAACTGGCTCCATCTGCAGAAAGTTCAATCGAGTAAATAGTGCTGTAAGTCCAATCGAGGATGAAAAGCGAACGTTGATACTTCGCGGGGAACTTCGCGCCGGTTCCAAAGACAATGCCCGTAGGTGAACCTGGACCGATATCGACGGCTGCGGGTAATGAGTCTTCGTAATACGCAGGCCATTTACCTGTCCCGCTTCGCCATCCGAACTCACTGCCGCTGGTTGCATGGCACACGCGGGTGGGCCGATACCAAGGTGAGCCAAAATCCCATTCCATGTCCGCATCGTAAGTGAACAACTCGCCATCTTGATTGAAAGCGATGTCGTATTGGTTGCGGTAGCCCATGCTGAACACTTCCCAGTTTTTGCCGCTTTCGTCCACATTGCAAATCCAGCCACCGGGCGCAAGAATACCCGCAGCATGGCCGTTGGCATCCCAGCGACGCGGCAACAAGTGATCTTCATTCCAGTTCTGCGGAATTCGGCTACCAGCGATCTTCTCGGGCAACTTCGTATGATTTCCAGCTGCCACGAACAGTGATTTTCCATCCGGACTGAGAATCACTGCGTGTGGTCCGTGCTCTCCACCGCCGGGAACAAGCATGCAATGCTCGTCGCTGTCAACCAATCCGTCGCCGTTCGTATCTCGCAAACGGTGCAAGCCCGATTGGGGACCACCATTTACAACTGCGTAAAGAGAGTCAAACGCCCAAAGTAATCCCTGCGCTCCGCTAAGGTTGACTGGCAGTTTCTCAACCGTCGTGGGTTGTGATCCATTGCCGGGCGTGATCATGAAAAGCCCAGCCCCACCTTGGTCGCTCGCGATCAAGCGACCTTTAGGATCGGTTGTAAGCGCCACCCAAGAACCCATCGCACGCGGTACGTGAAAAATCCGTTCGATCTTGAATCCATCAGGCACATTGGCATTGGCAGCGATCTCCGGCAGGAACTCACCGCTTGCGCCACTACCAAAAGCGTTTACTAGAACATCACGATCTACGCTTGCAGACCAAGGCAACTGTGAATCACCAAGTCTACCGAGCACTTTGACATTAGTCCAGGACTTGTCATTGAAGCCGGTTGCCTTCCACTTGCCTTGGGCATTGCTGGAGCCACGCCACGTATCATCGGTGCCAATCTCCAGCGTGGTTCCATCTGCCATCGTCACAATCAAAATGGCAAGTAGACCAGCGGGGCCGCCATCGTTTCGTGCGGAAACGCTGATCACGTTTTTCCCCGTCTTCAAGCGATTGCCCACTTCCGAAGTGGATAGCTGCGCCCAGTCGTCGGAAGTTAAGATTTTTTTGTCATTGATGAACACCTCGCAGTGATTGTCTGCGGTGGCTGCTAGGAGCGCTTGTTTGACCTCTCCGTTGAGTTCGAATTCGTTGCGGACCGCGATCTTATCGGCTCCCGCATCAGGTAGCCAAACCCAACTGGGGACTGACATTATCTGAAGAGTCTTCTTTTCGACGTTACTTTGGGCCAAGAGTGGCGGCGAAACGGTGCAAAAGAGAATTGCAAGCGCAACGATTCGAGGCATGAGGGAGTCTCCGGGCGGGTATTTTTTAGAGTCGTATGCAGGGCAGGATAAGTCATTGTAATTGAGTAGGAATTTGAAGAAAGCACCTATGTTTGCAGCAGCGGCGGCGTAGCAGAAGCCGTCAGGGCTTTCGAGAAGCCACCACGGTACTCTCGAAATGCTTGATGGGCTTGTTGATTATTGCGCCGGGCAGTGTGAGCCGACGGCGCTAGCGGCCTGTTTATTTAGTGCACGG
>JANRMD010000257.1:0-2525 GCA_033761895.1 Pirellulaceae bacterium
GATTGCGCGACTTGTGCTTAAACCGCTTCACAACCAGTTCACCCAGGAGCAATTCATGCCGAATGTCATCCCAAAACGGCGTTAACTTCTGCGGTTGTGAAGTTGTAAAGCAGGCGCACGATTCGATGGATATCTGACCACCAAAGCTTGAGAATTGCTGACCAGAATCGTTTAACGGTTTGGCGATAAAGCAGGTTGTGGGTGTGAGAGTGAACATGCCCAAAGCACGGAAGGACCGACGACTATCGCCGATCTTAGTGACCTCATCCGCATGCAGAATTTCACCGCGGCATAACAACCACCGCATCGCGCTATCGGACAGTCCTAACTTACGCAGCAAACCAATCTCAGTCGCAAACTGCCAAATGTCTTGCCCTACGTCTTCTGCGTAAGCATTTGATTTGTGAAGTAGCTGAAGCGTTGATTGCACTTCCAAAGATACTAAATCACTTTCAGCGGCCTCCTGCGGCTGTGTCTCCTGCATGGCTTGAGGAAGAGAACTCATGGTTGATCTCTCAATCGCGGGGGCAACAGCGAATTGGACGTTACGACCGCACCTCGATTGCGTATTGCAAATATGCAAAAGTATGCGGCTATTACGCACATCTTAAGGCGTTTTTTCGCCAAAGCAGTAGTCAATGCAGTTAGGTTTTAATGAAAAATGGGGATTTTCACAGCTGTCGACATCCCCGCATGGACGGGGGCCAGCGCAAAGGGGTAGGAATTCGCTGCTTATTTCTTGGGCCGCACGCAGTAGTTGGGCTTAACGAGGGATTTTGCTTGCGAACTTGCTGAAAAGTTCGGTTGCAAGCGTCGTTATTGAGGTCGCGATAAATTGCTTTTGACCCGATCTGGATAAGGTTTTGCTTGGCTTTTCAGAACCCGAAGCGTTAGCGAGGGACCTTTCTGCATCGTGAAGTCGACGCCGTAACTTAGAAATCAAATTCCAGGTTCGGTCCTCTAATCCACTTGGCAGTGTAAGCTATACGCATCGCGATTTTGCGAGTGCTGGGATTGTCCAAGGGGTTGAGGATCACGTGATAGTTCGTTTCAAAGTAGATGCAAGACTCCCCGCGCCCGCCCGAACGGTGCTGAATCTAGTTCAATCGGCTCTCAAAGTTCACCGGACGGTGGCATCGCAGTTGATTCATGAAGGGGCCGTTCGCACCGCTGGCCGGACGCTCGCTCAGACTCATTTGAAGCTGGACGTGGGTGACGAAATCGAAATCGATTATGCGCCGCAACCTAAAGCTACACCGTCAAAAAAGGATCCATCACGTACGACACAATTCGAAGTCATTCACGACGATGAATTTGTGATCGTGGTCAACAAACCCGCCAACTTGTTGACAGTACCTACCCCGAAGCGCGAAGCCAACACGTTGCAATCGCGAGTGCGCACGTGGTTGGCAAAGACTCAACCAGATGCCATGGCGATTTGCGTTCATCGGTTGGATCGCGGTGTGTCGGGTCTGTTGGTGTTCGCTAAGAACTATGACATCGCCGATCAGATTCGTTCGCAATTCGCTGATCGCAAACCAGAGCGACAGTACATGGCCATCGTGGCTGGCAAAGTTGCTCAGTCAGCAGGAACCTTTCGATCTTACTTGGCGACCGACGAATCATTGTCACGACACTCAGTTCAAGATCCGAAAGGTGGCGAGCTAGCGATTACGCATTACAAGGTTCGAGAGAGTTGGGCCGATACAACGCTGGTAGAAGTCACCCTTGAAACCGGGCGTCGCAATCAGATTCGCGTGCAGTTCGCGGAGGCGGGGCACCCAGTGCTGGGCGATCCTCGCTATCGAACTCAGGAAGCCGCGCATCGCTGGTGGCCCTACAAGCGACTGGCCTTGCATGCAGAGACACTCGGCTTGATGCATCCTGAAACCAACCAACCGATGCGTTTCGTCAGTCAGTGGCCTCAAGAGTTTCGCGACTTCCGACGTAAAGCCGCCCGCCCGCCAGGCCCCGCTCGCCCCAAAAATCCGTAATGGCGCTGGATGTAGTGGCGCTCGATGTAATGGCCTCCTTCGTTCGTACTCGTACTCAGTAAAGCGGTACTCGTACACGTACTCGATGTGAGCAAAACCGACCGAGGTAAACTGCAAGCGAGAAAAAGCTCGGCACTCGCTGGGTTTTCAACTGATAAATGTTTGGCTTTCGTGTCTACGTTATGCTGGGGACTGCTTTAGCAACTTGTGCTGGTGTGGCGGTGGCTGCGGCCGCGTTGTGTAAACCCGCTTGGTGGCGTTGGTCGAAACGTGCACTGTTCGCGACAACGCTTCTGTTAGTAGGCAATCTCACCGTGCACAGCCTCCTTTACCGCCACTCGATCCAGTTATCGCTGAAACACCAAACGTATTACTCACGGATTGAGGGGGAGTATACAGAGTACCACTCTCACCCGAGAGCAAAGGGCTCGCCTTAAGGCGGAAAGTCTGATTGAAAGGCGTTAGGTACCGAACTCGACACTACTGGATCAGCCGCAGTGCGCTAGCACCGGTTCCACGTTATAGGATCAG
>JANRMD010000258.1:0-5462 GCA_033761895.1 Pirellulaceae bacterium
CAGCCGACAACGCCCGCCCAGTATTTCCATCTGTTGCGTCAGCAAGTCAAACGCCGCTGGAGCAAACCGCTGGTGGTGTTGACTCCCAAGAGTTTGCTAAGGCATGCGGCCTGCGTGTCGCCACTTTCGGATTTTACATCGGGCTCATTTAAGAAGATTCTGCCCGATGAACGACAAAATCCGACTCGCACCGATCGTGTGCTCATGTGCAGCGGCAAGATCTACTACGAACTGGCCGAGAAACGCGAAGCTCTCAAGGCCCAGAACGTGGCCATTGTGCGGATCGAGCAGTTCTATCCGTTGGCTGTCAGCACGCTATTGAGTGCACTTGAACCCTATGCTCCGGGAACGGACTTAGTATGGATTCAGGACGAACCAACCAACATGGGCGGCTGGCAGTTTATGAAGATGCGATTTGGTGACGCGCTTGCGGAAAACAAAACCAAGCTGCGTTTGCTCTCACGCGTCGAATCCGCAAGTCCTTCAACGGGCTCGCAGAGCGCTCATAAACTGGAGCAACAAGAGCTGATCGATTCCGCGTTTGCTGGACTTTAACGTAGGGCGCCACTTGGCGGACGCAACTGCGTCCGCCTCAAGCCCGCCAAACCTAAATTCTCCAGCTGCGAATGTTAGCCGGAACGTGTAATCCGGAACGTGTTAGCGTCTGGTTTTCGCATCTTTGGTGAAAGTGCAGCAGGGACCAGAGTCGGCCATGAGTAATGTTCGCAATCTGAGCAAAAACTTCGTCGCCTGTAACTTACAATCTGCTGCAAAATCGGTAACCTGTAGTAACCCAACACCAGTTGTACTTAATTGCGCGAGGGTTGAGCCAAAGTTTGGTGAGTCCTTCGTGCACCCAAGCTAAATTTTGAAGAGCGATGTAAAGGTTGTTGCGTCCATGTTAGAGGTCAAAATCCCGTCAGTCGGTGAGTCGATTACTGAAGTTCAAATTGCCCAGTGGCTGAAGCAAGAAGGGGCTTGGGTCGCCAAGGACGAAAACATTGTCGAACTTGAGACCGAAAAAGCATCGGTTCAAATTCCCGCCCCAATATCTGGTTACATCCGCAATATTCGCAAAAAGAACGAAGAGTTCGCAAACGTAGGGGATACGGTTTGCGATCTTGAGGCTGCGGATTCACCAGCCGCAAAACCAGCAACAAGCTCTCCAGCACCGGCCGCCTCCAGCCCTGCTCCGGTCGCTTCTGAGCCGCCGCGTGTGATGCCTGCAGCACAGCGGATGATGAGCGACAATAACTTGAGTGCCAGCCAGATTCAACCGACCGGTCCTGGCGGACGCATCCTCAAGGAGGACGTGCAGCGCGTGGCAGAAGCCGCCAAAGCGTCCGCAGCGCCCGTCACGAATGCCGTACAGCCAAAGGCACCTCCCACCCTGGAAACCAACGTAAGCACAGCCATGACCACCACCGATGGCAACAATCGGATGGAAGAGGTCAAGCCGCTGAGTATGATACGCCGGACTATTGCTGCGAGATTGGTTCAAGCTCAACACTCCGCCGCGCTATTGACGACTTTCAACGAAGTCGACATGGCACCGGTCATGGATCTTCGCAAAAAGTACCGCGACGCGTTCCAAGAACGGCATGGCGTCAAACTTGGATTTATGTCTTTCTTTGCGAAAGCGAGTGTCGAGGCGCTGCGACGATTCCCAACGGTAAACGCGGAAATCCGCGGCAACAATATTGTTTATCGCCACTACAACGATATCGGTATCGCGATTGGCGGCGGTAAGGGCTTGGTTGTACCCGTGCTTCGCAACGTCGAGCGGATGAGCTTCGCAGAAGTCGAACGCACAATCGGCGAGTATGCCGCCCGGGCCATGGAAAACCGACTGATGCCCGAAGATCTTGAAGGCGGAACCTTCACGATCAGTAATGGTGGTGTCTACGGATCCATGCTCAGTACACCGATCGTTAACCCGCCACAAAGCGCCATTCTCGGCTTGCACGCGATTCAAGATCGACCGATGGCTCGTAATGGCCAAGTCGTGATTCTACCGATGATGTATCTAGCATTGACTTACGATCATCGAATCATCGATGGACGTGAAGCGGTCAGCTTCCTGAAGACGATTAAAGAGATCATCGAAGATCCCACACGTTTGTTCCTCGAAGTATAAGCCGCGAAGTTCAACCGCTAACGAAGCGAGTCGCGCTATGTCCTGTAGAAGGTCAAATGGTTAAGTACTGCATCCATGACGCAATCTGACCCACATGTTGTTTGGCATGCCCACTCGGTTGATCGAGCGAGTCGTCAGGAACGGATGGGGCATCGCGGTTGTGTCGTGTGGTTTACTGGGTTGAGTGGGTCGGGCAAAAGCACGGTCGCCAATGCGGTTGACATGCTGCTTTACCAGCGGGGCGTGCATACTTTCTTGTTGGATGGCGACAACATCCGTCATGGGTTGTGCGCCGGTCCCAACTTGCTCAGCGAAGAACATGGAGCGGAGTTCGCTCAGCGATTCGGACTCGGATTCGGGCCACTAGATCGCGAAGAAAATATCCGACGCATCGGAGCAGTAGCGCAGTTGCTGGTTTCGGCGGGTCTGGTAACTCTGACGGCCTTTGTTAGTCCCTATAGACTTGATCGCGATCGAGTTCGCAAGTGGGTTGAGCAGCACGGGCAGCCAGGTGACTTTATTGAAGTCTTTGTCGATGCACCGCTCGAGGTCTGCGAAAGTCGCGATCCGAAAGGGCTCTACAAACTTGCTCGCGAGGGAAAGATCCCCAATTTCACCGGCATCAGCGATCCGTATGAACCGCCCACGTCACCGGAGTTGCATCTCGATGCCGGCAAGCAAACGCCCGCACAGTTGGCGGAGTTAGTTGTCGCGGAGCTTATTCGCCGGGGAGTTGTTCCTAAGGCCAGCTAGGAATTGCGAATTACGACTAGATAAGCTGTAGGGACTGTTCCGATAAGTGAATCTGTCTTGTGTTGATTCACTCGTTTGCTGTGTCCGCATATGAACTCACCCGCATTTTTGCTAGCTTTGGCTCCAGCCGCGTCAGCGGTCGCGAGCCGGACTGTATCAGCCGCAAAAGACACGGGCGAGTCATTCGTTTCGATGTTGGGCTCTGTCTTTGAAGCGCCTGCGAACATCCCAGCAGTAACTACCGCTGAAGCGAAACCCTCACTAGCCGAAACGCTACAGTCGTTTGCGGAAAAACTGCGCACGTGGTTGAGTGAACGGGGAGCAGGAGATGATTTTTCAATCGACTATCACCTCGCACCCGATGGTGAATCGCAATTCAATGTCACCGGCGGTGCAGCGGACAATGTTAAGCAATTGCTGGCATCAGACCCAAGTTGGCTCGACAAGCTCAAGCAACTTGCGTCGACAATGCAAGCAAAATCCGCTCAGTTAAGCCGCGATTACACGTCGTCATCGGTCACGATCGAGATCGATCCGCAACACGCAAATATCTACTGATCGAACGATGTAATATTGACCTGAGCATCGCATCCCGATTACCGTCTGAGTTTAACGCGAAGCGCGGCTGATGCTGGCTTCCATTCCTAGAATTCCCGTAGGTCAAGGATGACCAACATGCAAACAGTTACCCAAAATATTCCGTCCGTCCCACTTCTCGACGTCAATCGCGGCAATCATGCGATTCGTGACGAGATCGTCGCCGCCCTCACTGAGGTTGTGGACAGTGGGAAATTTCTACACGGTCCACAAGTCACTGAACTTGAAACGCAGATCGCCAAACTTTGTCACACCAAGCATGCGATTGGATGCGCATCGGGTAGCGATGCTCTGCTACTTGCACTCATGGGACTTGAGCTTGAGCCAGGCGATGAAGTCATCGTTCCGAGCTTTACGTTCTTTGCGACAGCGAGTTGCGTAGATCGCTTGGGGGCTAAAATTGTCTTCGCGGACATTAACCCACAGACCTACAATATTGATCCGGCGAGCATTGAGGCCTGCATCACCAACCGTACTCGCGCGATCATTCCAGTACACTTGTTCGGGCAATCGGCTGAGATCGATGTGATTTGCAAGATCGCAGCTCGCAGAGATATTCCAGTGATCGAAGACGCTGCACAAGCGATTGGTGCCGCTTATCACGGTCGCCCGATCGGCAGTTGGGGCCAGATCGGTTGCTTGAGCTTCTATCCGACCAAAAATCTAGGTGGCCTGGGTGATGGTGGTATGTTGACTACCAACAGCGATACGCTCAACGATCGGATGCGATTGCTGGCCGCGCACGGCATGAAGCCACGCTATTACCATTCAGCGGTTGGCATTAACAGTCGGCTCGACACTCTGCAGGCGGCTGCTTTGCTCGTGAAGACCAAGCACCTGGACGAGTATTCGCTAGCGCGTCATGGAAACGCTAGCCGTTACTCGACTTTGTTCGAGCAATCGGGGCTCTCGCAGAAGGTTGGTCTGCCATTCCAAGATCCAGCTGCATTTCATGTATGGAATCAGTACAGCCTGCGTGTCGGTGAAGGTCGCCGCGATGCACTGAAGGCATATTTGCAACAGAACGGAGTGGGCTGCGAAATCTACTATCCGGTTCCATTGCACAAGCAACAATGTTTCCAAGGCAAGAGTTGTTCACAAGTCAGCTTGCCCGAAACCGAACGTGCAGCCCGGGAAATCCTCCATATCCCGGTCTATCCAGAGCTGACATCATCTGAGCAGCATCGCGTGGTGGATGTGATCGATCAATACTACCGCGAAGCCTACAGCAAGGCCGTGGCTTAGGCTTTTTACGCTTTACTTTACAAGCAATTGATCGCGAGGTCGGTTTTCGCAGCGCGGGCGTCCTCGCCCGCGTGCCCCACCAATGCAGGGCACCTTGCGGTAGGTGGCTGGCACCTTCCAGATCTAATGATGGCGAGGCCTTCCTGGTTTGCAAGCGAAACAAAATGCAAGGTGGCTGGCACCTTGCGCGCAACGAATGGACACAGTCGACAAAAGTATGGTTTTTGCTAGCGTTTTCGTCGGCAATGATAATGGTTGATGGGTCAGCGTTTCTTGGCTGCTAACGAAGCGTGCATTGGCGGGTTTGGTTTGCCAAGTGAAAGATGGTGCCAGCCACCTTAACGACGAACGAAGGCTAGTGGAACGTCAAGCTTTAATATTTGGGTGGCGTGCCCCGATTACCCTAAGATTAAATCGTGACGTTTCACTAGTGCTCTGTCCACATTAGGTTTTGGGGTTAGGCACATTAACCGATGTGCGTCAGCACCGGTTTCCGCAATGTGAAAACCGCGGCTAACGCCGTGCGGTTAATAGCGCTCGAGTGCGATCAACCCAAAAATCTAATCTGGACAGAGCGCTAGTTAGGCAAATTAACCGATGTGCGTTAGCACCGGTTTCCGCGATGTGAAAACCGCGGCTAACGCCGTGCGGTTAATAGCGCTCGAGATCGATCAAGCCAAAATCTAATGTAGACAGAGCACTTGTGGCTAGCGGCTAGAGGGGAACACGG
>JANRMD010000259.1:0-2867 GCA_033761895.1 Pirellulaceae bacterium
CTGATCCGTTCGGCAACGCGATGCAACAACCGACAATCATCGCGGCCCAAATCCAACGTGGGGCTCTTTTGTGACTTCCTTGTCCCAATTTCATGATCCTCTCCATTCGATCTAAAGTAACCTCGATCGGTCTCACCCCTGGTAACGCAGGGGCAATTTGTAACTGATGCTTTCGCTCCAAGACATCCAGCAAACTTCTAGCGTACGCAGCCGGAGAACAACCTAAACTTGCAACCGTTTCTTCATCGCAACTGCGTTCGGTCTCGCGAGACACCATCTGTCCCGCAAGCCTAATCAGTGGATGAAACCACCACAGGCTGGTGGCAACGGTCTGCAACATCGACCACCACAAATCGCCACGGCGAATGTGGATTAACTCGTGCGCAATCAACGGTTCCAATTCGGCCAGCTTTCTGCCTCGCACGATCAAGTCAGGCACCAGCAGCTTTGGACGAATCACTCCGAGCACAACTGGGCCAATAGGATTGCGAACCAATCTGACAGACACATGTCGCTTGACGCCCAGTCGCTTGGAAAGCTGGCGTACGTAGTCATCCATTTCTGGGTCGTAATAATAGCCGTTTGAGTAAGCCGTCTTGAGGAAGTGTATTAATCGTGCGCAAGTTAAGAGCAACCCAGCCAAAAAACCAACTGCTATCGCACTGATTCCAAATACAATTGCATTCTTAGGTATGTTCATGAATGGCAGCCAACGCGACGCTTCGGATGGGCTGTACAACCGCTCCGACGCCGTTGATTCTGGTTCACCCGACAACTTGTTGTCTTTGCTGACGACGATCGATATTTGTAAGTTGGAGGAATCGGGTTTCAACTCATTCTCTGCGCGGTCCTCATCTTTTGGCATTGGTCGTACCGCAAGCGGACTACTATCCAGCGGCACATTGCTAAACTTGAACGCGCTCAAATTGAAAAGGCTCGTCGGACTGCTCCACGCTGGTGGCACTACGCACTTGATTAGTACCAAAATCCACAATGCATGCGCCAAATGCGGTCGGTTCTTAGCGAACAGCCTTGCGACGCACCAAACTAAGCTGGCCAACAAGGTAAGCTGAATGGCGTGGTTCAGGAATGCAAACGCCAGGTCATGTACATCCATTTACTTGCTCTCCCGTTTCTCCATTTGATCGATCAGCTTGCGGATCTCGGCGAGTCCCTTGTCGTCGATTTCGCGTTGCTCGATAAGATGCCGCACCAGCGGGAGTGATTCGCCGCCGAACAAGCGATCGACCAAGTCTCCCACCGCATCGCGAATTACGGTTCGCGGTTTTGCGCTGGCGGTGTAGGTTCGCACTCGACCTTTCAGTGTACTGGTCGCATAGCCCTTCAACTCGATCCGCCGCAGATAGGTTTGCACCGTCGCGAAGTTGAAGTCACGATTCGATGGAAACTGCTCGAATACTTCGCGCACCGTTGCTGGACCAATTTCCCAAAGCACACGAGCGATTTCCATTTCACTTTTGGATAATGGTGGCTTTGCCAAGATAGATGATTCCCAATTGCGTTTGAGCCACGTTGAGCTCGGGGTACTTACGCTTGTACGTACGCAATATATACGTACAGGCGTACGTATGGAAACATCAATTTAGCATCGCGGGGAAAAAACGTGGAAAAAACTGACTACTCTCGCTGATTGCCACCAACTTCGGGCGTCTGGTCAGTCGCCACCTCGCGGTTATGGGTGTCGCTTCGAACGACTTTGTTTTCCACCTCGCGATAGTTCGGATATAATCATGTAGTGACCGAACTCGACCGCGAAGTGAACTACAATGCCAAGCCCTTTTCCTGGTATCGATCCCTATTTAGAAGATCCAGCTTTTTGGTCGGATTTTCATTCGACATTTATCAACTACTGGCGGGAAACGATTGCCGACGCGTTACCGGATAACTACGAAGCGGGGATTGGCGAACGTGTGTACTTGATTGAGAACGAACCCGAAGCCCGCAAGCTAGCACTTCCCGATGTCACAATCACCGATGATGACAGCACAGGGCAGGTTACGCGAGCGAGCGGAGTTGCGACGCTCGAACCAGTAACGATCCCACTAACAATTCTTGACGGCCCGCGTGAGACATACATCGAGATTATTCATCGTCCGGACCGCTCGCTAGTGACAGCGTTAGAATTGCTCTCTCCGACAAACAAAAATAAACCGGGCAGAACGGAGTACTTGGCAAAGCGCAACGCCCTACTGTACCAAGATGTTCATTTAGCTGAGCTTGACCTGCTTCGAGGTGGGCAGAGATTACCCCTAGCTAAACCATTGCCACCGGGGGACGCCTATTACTTGGTCTCACGAGCGGAATTGCGTCCTGATTGCCAAGTCTATAGTTGGATGTTGCCAGATCGCTTGCCGATTTTGCCAGTTCCCCTGCGAGCACCCGATGCCGATTTGCTGATCGACTTGGCGGTGGTCTTCAATACTGCTTACGACCGTGGCCGGTATCGGCGACGAATCGATTACAACGGGACAACACCCGTGCAACTTAATGCGAACGAACTGAGTTGGGCAAAGTCGCTACTTTAGAGGTTGCCTTTCGAAGTTGTTTCTGTTGCGCAGTTCAGAGGAAAAGTGAGCCGACGGCGCTAGCGGCGCTAGCCGCGGGTCTCGAAGTTGGGCGGTTCGATTTGCAAACCGTCTGGCCAATGCTGGCGATTCTTGGCTGACTTTGCACTTAAATTGGACTGTGTTTCATGTTGGACTACCACTTCGAAACCCGCGGCTAGTTTGCTATTGTCTTATGTGTGGGGGCGCAAAAAAAAGAGGATGCCTCGAAACTGGTGTTTTCCTTTCGGAACCAGGACGTTGGAGGTCATCCCCATGGTTAGTAGAAGAGCATACAGTCGG
>JANRMD010000260.1:0-20047 GCA_033761895.1 Pirellulaceae bacterium
CCCGACACTCAACCCCAAAATCGAATTGTGTCGAAGCACTAACATCATTGTGGAGTTTCAAACTCAGATTTTCCGGTTACGCATATCAGCCGCAACGTGTTAGCGTCCGGTTGACACTCGGGCTAGACCCAACGTTATTCCTTTTCATCCAAGTTACCGCTCGGTTCATTTCGTGTCAGAACAACCCAATACAGGCTCACTGGAAGCCGTCGAAGTCTCTCAATCGCCCATAGAGCGGTTTGAAGAGTACCTACTTAGTCGCGGACTTCGCAAAACCAAGCAAAAGCACTTCTTGGTCGAGCAAGTGTTCAGTCGGCACGAGCATTTTGACGCGGACCAATTGATCGAACAGCTTCCACGTAAAGGGGATCCCAACTACGTTAGCCGACCGACTGTCTACCGCACACTGAAAGAGTTCGTCGACGCCGGCTTGCTGCGAAGTTTTGAGCTCAACGGCCGCAGCGTCTATGAACACGACTACGGCTACCCAGCTCATGACCACTTCTATTGCGTAACTTGCCACCAGTTGCTTGAATTTCAGTCTGAGCAACTCTCACAGTTGCGCGACGATATCGCGCGGCAACATCGTTTCCGAGTTCGCAGCCATCGCCTGATCATTCAAGGTGTTTGCGATGAATGCAGCCGTCGCAAGAATCAACGTCGTCGACAAGACCTCGTTTAGCGATTTACGGTACAGCGAAATGCGTGCGGGCTTGTCGATTAATGGGTAGCGGAAGCCGTCAAGGCTTTCGAGGGCCACCGCATTACTCTCGAAATGCTTGACGCATTCCGCTACGAGATTGCCCTCAATGCGTGACGCATTTCCGCGAAGAGATTTGACTTTCGAAAAACTTCGTTTTTTGATATCCAAAGGTAGTGAACCCGAAAGTGACCATGGGTGCCTAATCAAACCGAACTAGGCGGCCGCTAGTTCATGCATGGGAATCTCGGCATCTTTGCCTAGTCTGCCTGCTACCTGACGAGCTTGCTCCGCTAGGCAAGAAAGTGGCGCCACAGTGTTCGATTTCTTCTTCGGGCACAAAATCAGCAAAAACTTGGTAATCTGGATGACCTAATACTTTCGATTCTTTGAGGAAAGACGAGGAAAGCCCATGTCCGTTTCGCCGACTCGCAGAAACTTCATTCGCAGTACCGTTGCCGTTAGCGCTGGTGTGTGCATCGCCAAAGCCTCTACAGTCGTAGCACAGCCAGTCACGGTCGTTGAAAAAACACTGGAACGCGTTCCAAAAGCGGTTACTGAATGGCCAGTGTGGGATGAAACCGAGGAAACCGCACTGATCAATGTGCTCAACTCGGGTACTTGGGGTCGCACTAGTGGTGGTCCGCGCTGCGCCGAATTCGAAGCTGCGTTTTCAAAACGCTTGCAAGCCAAATACTGCGTCGCAACGGCTTCAGGAACAACAGCCCTGCTCACTGCACTTGGCGCCCTCAACATCGGGCCTGGAGATGAAGTTGTTATTCCACCCTACACCTTCGTCGCGACCTTCAACGCCGTCACCAACAGCTTTGCACTTCCCGTCTTCGTCGATAGCGACCCCCATACTTTCCAAATCGATCCCGCCAAGATCGCAGCGGCAGTGACGCCAGCCACTAGGCTGTTGATGCCCGTTCACATCGGCGGTTACTCAGCCGACATGGACGCAATCAATGCCGTCGCCAAGCAACATTCTCTGCAAGTGATCGAAGACGCCTGCCAAGCACCATTAGCCGAATATCGTGGTATACCAGTCGGCACACATGGCATTGCTGGTTGCTTCAGTTTTCAGTCCAGCAAGAATCTCAATTGCGGTGAAGGAGGCGCGATCACCACCAATGACGAAGCCTTCTTCAACAAGTGCTTTAACTTTCATACTCCCGGCGGCGGCAAAGCAGCGACCAGCGTCGGCCGCGGATCCAACTATCGACTGACCGAGTTCCAAGCCGCACTGCTAGTCGCCCAATTCACGCGCTTTGAAAAACAATCCGCTGAACGCAACGCCAACGCAACTTATCTCACCAAACTGCTCAGCGAAATTCCTGGCATCGCACCGGCTAAGTTAGCCAACGGCTGCAATCGCAGCGCTTACCATCTTTACATGCTGCGCTATGACAAGCAGCATTTCGCAGACTTGCCGCGTGCCAAGTTCCTCGCCGAACTCAATCGCTTAGGCGTCGGCGCCAGCAGTGGTTACGGAACGCTCAACACAACTCCACACGTAAAAGCGCTGGCCTCCAATCCCCATTACATTCGCATCTACGGACAAGACCGAATGACGAACTGGCTCGAACAAAACCAATGCCCCGTCAACGATCAACTCTGCCAAGACGCTGTCTGGTTCTCGCAATTCGCTCTGCTTGGCGATCACTCCAAAATGGACCGCATTGCCGAAGCTATCCGAGACGTGCACAAACGCGCTGGTGACCTAGTCCGCGCTGGATAGTCAAAGCGATTGGAACTATTAAGACAGTAGACTGAATCGAGGCTCATTTTTTCGGAGTGCGTCATGCAGGTCGCTATACCGGACGCAACAAAACTGCAATCGATCGCACCGCGTTTCGTTGATGTCGAACTGTACGTGTCAGGGCGCCGTTAAGGCTTTCGAGGAACGCCGCGGTACTCTCGAAATGCTTGAGGGCGGTTGAATGATTTTCGGTAGGGCTAGTGAGCCGACGGCGTTAGCCGCGGGTGACCGAAGGAGCAGTCGTTCATCGTCTATAAACCTGCCAATGCAGAATAGTTTTCAGTTCAAATTGCACTGGCACGAGCCAAATCCATGCACGCACCAAACTTCGAGACCCGCGGCTAGCGCCGACGGCTCACTAAAAGACGCATTCTGCTACCCAAAAATCTACGACGGACAGAACACTAGTTTGTGGTCCTCTTGGTTCAGCTCGGAATCTCTCTAATTCGCTGCCGCAGTTTGCGGAGCACGCGCGTACGAGCCTGATAGACACTGGCTAGCGATAGATTCAGTCGCTCGGCCGCAATGGCAGGTGACAAGCCATCAATGGTAGTCAGCCAGAATGCTTGCCACGTCACCTCCTCGAACTCGGCTTTAACCAACTCCATGGTGCGCTGAGCCAGCGGCGATTCGATGCCTTCATAACAAATCGTTGAATCGACTTCATCGGGTACGCTTTGAATTTGCTCAAGCGCTTCTGTACCGCCAACAGGCAACTGATGTCGAGCATTCTTGCGCAGAAAATCGCGCACGCGGCTGCGCGTAATAGTGGCCAACCAAGCTCGAAAGCTGCCGTTAGCTTGCTGGCGTTCGAAGCCCTCGATCCCGCGCGCGACCGTGGCAAAGACATCCTGAACCACATCAGGCGTATCGGATTCGCGAATTCCTGACCGGCGGCACCAGCGATAAACGATCGGTGCAAAAGTCATCACCAACCGACTCCAACTGGCAGGGTCTTTTCGCTGCACGTTTCCCAGAAATGAGCTGGAAAGGGTCGGCAGTTCTGGTGTTTCAGAGTGTGGAGTGGCTTCGCTCATGATGTTCCAGGATAGCACAAAGCCAAATTTCGTGAACTGTTCAAAAAGTGGTGCCAATAATTGGTGTCAGCGCGGTTGCGTTCTTCCTAGTACCAACTTGGTAGCTGGTTTCGTAAGCCGACGGCGCTAGCCGCGGGTCTCGAAGTCGGGCGGTTCGATTTGCAAACCGTCTGGCCAATGCTGATGTTTTCTAGATCGACTTTGCACTTAAATTGGACTGTTTTTCATGTTGGACTACTTCTTCGAGACCCGCGGCTAGCGCCGTCGGCTCACAAAATCAACCGCAGCTAGTGCCGTCGACAAAATCAACCGCAGCTAGTGCCGTCGACAAAATCAACCGCGGCTAGCGCCGTCGACTAAATCAACCGCTCGCTTGCGCCGTCGGCCAACGCGTTCCGGCTGATAATCCTACCCAGCTACCTGGCTTATAATGTGCTCATATTGTGGAGATGCTAATGACAACGATAACCTGCCCGCCCGCTGAACAGCTCAAGGCATTCTACTTGGGGCAACTGCCCGACGATCGCAGCGATGAACTGGTGGCGCACGTCGGTGCTTGCTCCGCCTGCCAAGCCGAGCTGGAAACCGTGGTCGATGCCGAAGACTCACTGATCGCGAACTTACGTGAACCTGACGATGGATCGAACCTCGATCGCGAACCGGCTTGCGAAATGGGTATGCTTCGCGCGTTGGGTGCGTTGGCAACCGTTTACGAACCAACCACAGACGAGAATTCTGGCAACAGCGAAGAGGCTACCTTACCCAAAACAATCGGTGAGTATGAGATCGTACGAGCGTTAGGGCAGGGGGGCATGGGGCACGTCTACTTGGCTCGGCACAGTAAGCTTGGCCGTCTGGTCGCCTTAAAGATCCTGGCGGGGCATCGCTTGGGAGATCGTCGCGCGAGTCAGCGCTTCGAAGCCGAAATGCGAGCCATCGGTCGCTTGAGTCATCCCAACATCGTCACCGCGCATGACGCTCGTGAGATCGATGGTACTGCCGTGCTAGTAACCGAGTTCATCGACGGCTTCGATCTTGGGCAGTTGTTGCAGCGGACCGGTCCATTAGCAATTGGCAATGCATGTGAGATCATCCGTCAAGTCGCGTTGGCGTTGCAATACACCAGCGACCAAGGCTTCGTGCATCGCGATGTAAAACCATCGAACATCATGTTGAGTGCCGCTGGCGAAGTCAAATTGCTCGACTTGGGGCTCGCACGGCTCCAGTTCGGCGACGTCGAATCCGCGGATGTGACGGGTACTGGCCAAACGATGGGCACTGCCGACTATATCTCGCCCGAGCAGGTGACGGACAGTCGCAAGGTCGATGTGCGCTCGGATATTTACTCGCTGGGAGTCACGCTTTTCAGGTTGCTCGTTGGTCGCGCTCCGTTTGCCGATGCTCAATTCAACACGGCATTTGCGAAGATGACTGCGCACGTTTCGACCACGCCGACAACGGTGCGCAGTCTGCGTAACGATGTACCGGAGGAACTATCGCGCTTAGTCGCTTCCATGTTGGCCAAACGCCCCGAAGATCGGCCGCAAAAACCAGATGTTATCGCTGCCAAGCTAAGTGCATTTACAGACGGGAGCAACTTAGAACTGCTGGCTCGTACAGCCGCCTTGGTCGATGTCACTCAGGCAGCTACGAATTCGGTGACGACTTCGATTGAACCGAAGACGCTTACCCAATCGTTTTGGCATCGCCCCGTCAAGCTCTACCTGGCAATCGCATCTGGGCTAGTTGGAATACTGCTTGGCTTCTGTTTTGGAATCATCATCACCATTACGAATCCTGATGGCAGCAAAACAGTGATGAACTTGCCACCAGGCAGCAAAGTCGAAGTAGGTGAGGGAGAGGGAGAGGCTAAGCCACTCAAGAATGACACCCAAGCGGTTGATTCCAAAACGGATGCGTTCCTCGAGTTTGGAGTGGTGATCAATCCGGCGCAAGCGAGACTAGTTCGCATGGTCCCTGAAGCCGGAAATGTAACGTTATCAAACCCACTGAAGACCAGTCACTATGACCCGAAGACAGATCAAAAGCTGGTCTCCATCGACGCAACTAATTCAATTCGTGCGGAGCAAATTTGGGGACACATACTCGAAACGCAACTGGTGAAAACGGGCAATTCCAATGCACTGGAGCTGACATTTGATGAAGGCCTAAGTCAGAGGTTGCTCGAGCTAACGAGTGAGCATATTGGCCATCAACTAGCGATTATTGTCGAAGGTAAGGTCGTCGCGGCGCCGCAAATCAATGCCCCCATCGGTTCGAAAGCGGTGATCGAAGGCACATTCACGCAAGAGCAATTATCTCGGCTGAAGGAATGGCTGAGTGCCGCTCAGACCACGGTTCCTATCGACACACAAACAAAATCGACGGCTCCTGCACCGACATTCGATGGCCATACGCTCGACGAATTTGACGAACTACCAAGGGTTCGCCGAGATCAAATGCGCGATGGGCGATGATGTCGGCGTTCCACTCGCTCAAATCAAAGATGGAACGTCATCAACGGTGTTGTTGGTCGAAACGAAACAGACCGTTCCGTGGACCAAGCCCGAAGATCTGCTGTTCAACGACTACGCTGACGCAAAACTCGCACTGCCGTTTGATGGGCTTGATTTGAATTGCCTGATGGTTGACGGAACGGTGCTAAGTCTAAAGCAACCGATTGATTGGAAACGCCTCGGGAATTTGGTTACTCGCGATGGAGGTGAGCCTTCTCTGGAAGGCAAAAATCCTTATTGAACCTCGCTAGTGCTATGTCCACATTAGATTTTTGGGTTGATCGCACTCGATTGCTATTAACCGCACGGCGTTAGCCGCGGTTTTCACATTCCGGAAACCGGTGCTAACGCACATCGGTTAATTTGCCTAACCCCAAAATCTAAGTTGGACAAAGCACTAGCGGACTAGCGCACTGCGGCTAAACCTACTAGTTCCCAGCCAGTGCCTGTCGACGTCCG
The DNA here is from genome assembly GCA_033761895.1 of Pirellulaceae bacterium. Classification (GTDB taxonomy): domain Bacteria; phylum Planctomycetota; class Planctomycetia; order Pirellulales; family Pirellulaceae; genus Aureliella. Next base: position 6,475 of record JANRMD010000260.1, read on the forward strand.
AGTTCGCTGGTCCGGTTTTCTGGAGCGCGGACGTCCTCGTCCGCTGAACCCGCCGCTTATGCTAACACCGTAGGCTCGAGCTAAAGACATTGCGAAATGGCAGCGATTAACTCACCAATTACCAGAGTCCGCGCAGGTGGCTACTGATTCCAATAGATCTTGGCATTGTGAGTCGCGCGGCCGACGGCGATGATGTCTTGATCACCGTCTTTGTCCAGGTCAGCGGTCACTAGATCCTCAACGGCAACTCCACCGGCATCGATGATCTGTCGATTCCACTTGCCATGCACTGCATCCACGGGATCGTAGACACGAGCGCCGCAACGATGGGCGTCGGATTGGTTGTCGCGGACACCGATGACCAACTCTTGATCGGCATCGTCATCCAAGTTCGCAATAGCGACGGCATGCCCCCAAGCCAGTTCCTCGTCGAGAATAAACCGCGGCCACAGTTCAGTTTGCTTTTGCCAGTTGTCGGGGGCCACATAAACGACCACTTTGTCACCGTGCCATGGTTCGATGGTCGCGATGAAGTTACGACCATCAGCCAGCTTGCCGCGACGGATCTCACTGCTACCACGCTTGGGCGGTGTTTCGACTTGCCCCGCGCCGATGTGTCTGATAGTTGCCTTACTAGCAGATGCACCTGAGTCAGCAAATCGAAGCCAATTGACTCCTTCGTAACTGGCCGTGATCAAATCCGACTTGCCATCTTCGTCCAGATCGGTGACTTCAAAGTTGTGCATCACGTGCAGTTGATCGGTCACCACGCTGCGGCCCCAAGTCTCCTCAGTCGGTTTGCTGGCCGGCTCAAAAGCTAACAGGCGTAGCGGTGTCTGCTCGAACCCGGGAGCGCGAGAGCCACGACCTTTCAGCGGCGCTACAATCAACTGTGGCTTACCGGCACCAGCGATATCGATCCAGTTCATGCGATGCGTGGTCGGCTCGCTAGCGATCTCGCGATATTTCCATGGCCCGGACGCGGTGTGTTCCAACCAACCGATCGATCCACCCGAGTCGGAATTGTTCGGTTGCCAGTCGGCTCCCAGCGCCAAATCGACTCGACCGTCGCCGTTAATGTCGTGGGGTGCAAAGCAGACGTTGTCGAACTTGGCGTCTGGCGTTTCGTAAATCACGTGTGTAGCCCACGTTGGGTTTTCGAGCCACAGGACACGTTTGCTGTCCACGATCGCAATGTCCAGTCGCCCATCAGCGTTGATATCGATCGCTCGCACCGCGTAACCGACTTGCAGTTGAACGGGTAGTTCTTGGACTTGGACTTTTAAGGTTTCGTCAGCGTTGCATCGGGTGGTGAAAGTGCACGCACTCAAGACAGCAACGAGCACACAGGAGAGGTGGGATTTCATAGTGGAGCCTTTAGCAGCCGGTTAGGTCAGCGTCGTACAGGATTCCCTAAGATTGTAGCAACATGTGAGTTGCGCGTCGGTTAGTGAGCCGTCGGCGCTAGCCGCGGGTCTCGGAGTTTCACGCGTGCATGGATGTGGTTCGTGCCAATGTGGGTGATCTGAGTAGGTGATCTGGGAGTCCGTTTGCATTGGCGAATCGACTGGTGATGAACATTGATTCCTTCGGTCACCCGCGGTTAGCGCCGTCGGCTCACTATACAAGCAGCCCACTAGCGGCGTCGGTTCACCAGACGATCAGCCCGCTAACGCCGCTGGTTCACTCGTTGCCAATCCGCCTTGGCGAGCGTAAGCTCAGGCTGATAGAAAGCACACTGCATCCGATCTTACAGGACAGACGAACGCCATGAGCTACTTTAATGCGACTCCCGAAACGCAACGCAAGTTCAACGACCTTGGTTATGTGCTGGTTCGCAACCTGTTTTCGCATCAAGAAATCACGCTGCTGAATCGTTACGCTCGTGCCGACCAACAGATTGCTGCGCGAGCGACCAGCCGAGCCGATGCTAAAGGTGGAACCACGACGCTCGCCTTGAGCAACGACTTGGAAGACAATTTGTATGCAGCCGTCGTGCGTGCTAAACGTGTTGCCAACAACATGGCCACGCTGTTGGGTGACGAAGTTTACCACTACCATCACAAGATGGTGCTTAAAGAGCCCTATGTGGGCGGTGCTTGGGAATGGCATCAAGACTACGGTTATTGGTACGACTTCGGGTGCTTGTATCCCGACATGGGAAGCTGTTTTATCGCCGTCGACCGAGCGACACGCGAGAATGGTTGCTTGCAGGTGCTTCCCGGTTCGCATCACTTTGGTCGTATGAACCATATGAAGATCGGCGGACAAACCGGGGCTGATCCAGAACGCGTTGAAGCCGCATTGGCTCGACTACCGATTGAGTACGTCGAGATGGAGCCGGGCGATGGTTTGTTCTTTCATGGAAACTTGTTGCATCGTTCGGATCAGAACACTAGCCCCAATCCGCGTTGGTCCTTAATCTGCTGCTACAACACACGTCGCAATGATCCTTACAAAGTCTCGCGTCATCCGAATTACTCGCCGCTCGAATTACTCGATGATGAATTGTTTGAAGCGGCGGCACGCGAGCATTTAAGTCGACTTGAGAAGTGACGGAGTCAGCGCACCACTGTCGCCTGACCACTGTCGCTTGGTGCCAACAATTCACAGCAGCGAATGCACCGTTACAAAAACTGAACCTCCGAAAGTAGATTTGATAATGCGTAGTTTCTTACTGTTTGTGATCGTCGGCCTCAGCCTCTTCGGTGTGCTCGGCTGCGTTGATTCGAAGAAAAAACAAGGAAGTAGTTTCTCGGGTCAGTATCAAGGCCAATATCCGATTCGGGCAACCGTGACTGTGGGTATGGTCGCAGACTTAGTTCGAGAGATCGGTGGCGAGCGATTGGAGGTGACGCAGTTGTTGGGGTCTGGCGTCGATCCTCATCTCTACAAACCCACTCGCGATGACGTAACGTTACTGACGAAAGCCGATATTGTCTTCTTTAATGGCTTATACCTCGAAGGCAAAATGGCGGAGACCCTACAACGCTTGTCGGAAAAGAAGCGAAGCGTCGCAGTGGCTGAGCGCCTGAACGCTGAGGGCCTGAACGCCGAACATACTGGTGACGAACATCCCGATCCTCACGTGTGGATGGATGTCAGCCTTTGGAGCGAAGTTGCTCAAGTAATCGGCGATGAACTGAGCCAGTACGATCCGCCGCACAAAGAGGACTACCAGAAGCGGACACAGGAACTGCGTGCGAAGCTCGACGCACTCCATCAATATGGCCTGACGCAGATCGCAAGTATCCCCAAAGACCAGCGAGTATTGGTCACTTCACACGATGCGTTCCGATACTTTGGTCGTGCGTATGGGATCGAAGTCGAGGCGATCCAAGGCATTAGCACCGAGTCAGAAGCTGGTTTGCAGCGGATGAATGAGCTGGTGGATATGCTGGTGTCGCGTAAAGTCCAAGCGGTATTCGTCGAGAGTAGTGTACCGAAAGAGAGCATCGAGTCGTTGCTGCTGGGCGCCCAGAATCGTGGCCATAAAGTGACTATCGCTGCCGAACTGTACTCGGACGCGATGGGGGACGCGGGGACTTATGAAGGGACCTACATCGGCATGATGGATCACAATCTAAGTTCGATTGCACGAGCCTTGGGAAGCACGACCGTTCCCGAGAAAGGTTTTGGGAAACCGTAGCCTCGTGCTCTGTGCAAGCTTGATTTTGGGATTAACCGAAGTGCGTTAGCACCGGTTCCCGCGGCAGAAACCGGTGCTAACGCACATCGGTTAATTAATCCCCGTGGCACACTAAAGCTTATGTCTAACCCACAAATTAAGGCTTAATACCTGCGCATTCAAACCTACCCCAGGCAGGATGCCTAGGCTACTTACCACGCTACTCGGGATTAGCAATCGGCCGGAAGCCCTGAATGCGTCCGCGCGGTGACAACCCTTGAACGTTGATTGGCAGGTCGAGCGTGTGAACACCGACATTGCCCGCTTTGTCAACGGACTCCAAACGCAAGAAGATGTTCTCAGGCAGATTCGAGTCGGCTTTCCAAAGGTAAATGCCGGTATTCTTTAGCCCACTCGCAACAGTAACCCACGGACCACTCTGCGTTTCGCTGTAAGACAGGCTGATGGGTCGATCGTGCAGATTGTCGTCGGTGCAGGAGTAATCGATTACCAGCATGCCAGCTTCATGTCCGTCACCATACACCGCACGGGTGATTTTGGCATTCGGTTTGGCTGTGTCGACATTGATCCAAGCGTCCGCGCTATCGCCGTTTTTAGGACGGTTACTTACTTTGCCATTTTGGCTGACGATCACCATGCGGAAACCGAACAGTCCATCGTTGGCGACTTGAACATCAAAGGGGCTTTGGCGATCTGGGTCAGAGCCCCATTTCTGCCATGTGCTGCCACCATCCTCGGTACCCCACAGTTCTACGTCAGCGAGCGCACTTCCGGCGGCTGCGTTGAGCGAATAGTCAAGGCTGAACGAACGCGAGTTGCAATGAAAGGCTTGTCCCACTGGCGAGCGATCGATGTCACTTTCGAACGTACCCAAGTTTTGGGTTGCGCGATTGGCAAGCGGATCTTGCGGTTGTACTTGACTGGGCTGATTCGCATTGACTCGGGCTGGAGTTGCATCTGCAGGCGATGGTTGCTTGTCAACAAAATGCGGTTGAATAGGCTTGGTCGGCAGGTTGCCTTCCGGGCGAGGCGCTGGCAATTCTTCGGATACCTGAGGCAGCGCGCCGGGAATCTCCAAGGTGCTCGCGGGGGAGTTCGCAATGTTCAATGGCATTGTTGGGGCATTGGGCCCAAGGCTCTGCGGCGGATTGAGGGACAATCCTCCATCACTGGCTAATTGTCCACTGACAACCCAACCGCCATTTTGGGTTGCATTCTTTGGTGCGTTGGACGCCGAGTTAGCCGGCGCTAGAACTCCGCGCGCTGGTGCGCCCAGGGTGGCTTTACTGGTTGCACCAGAATTGGCTGAAGTGCTTGCGGTTGAATTGGTAACGGGTTGTGTTACGGCGGTTGCTTGCGGAGGCCAAGCCACAGCTCCGGGTGTCGGCGCGATTCCGCGTTGCGATGTCGTTTCGTTGCCGCCGTTGCGTTGACTGGCGAGTTTAATGTCTTGTGGTGCGGCTGCAGTGCGAGGCATTACATACTGCGTTGAGGCTTCGCCCACATTTGCGGCTTCATCGGCTACGGTTACTACAAAGCCAACTTCGCGACAGTTCTTGAGGTCCAGGATGACTTGACCTTCGTAGATCTGGCCTGCCGCGACAATATTGGTGACGGTAACTTCTTGCCACTGGGTGTCTTGATCCGTTCGATAGCGTAGCTTCACGGAGTCGGTCTTTAGGTGCTCTTCGTTGATACGCACATCCACGACGACTTGGCCGCTCGCGTTCACATCAGATCGTAGCGCGACCTGCGGTTTGGTGGTATCGATCAAAATCCGCATCGGTGGCTTGGGGCTCGGGAAAGCCCTACCGTTTTCATCCAGTGTTTGGACGGAGAACAGGTATAGACCTTCCGCGGCCGCGCGAAATTCAAAGTGCTTTTGACTGGAAGTGGCGGTGCCTTGCATTTGCCAAGACGCACCTTGGTCGGTCGAAACCCACAACTGCACTTGCGTTGGTTGAGTTCCCCGCGCGTCCACGTTAAATGGAATCTTGAACTGCGAATGGGGAAAGTACATCGTTTCGACGGAATTGGTCGAACTGTCCTGAGCTTGCGCGTACGTCCCCTGACCTATGACCGCACCGCTGCACAGCGTGAGGGCCAACGAACCGGTTAGCCAAGCTCGCTGGGCTTTCCTGTTCAAATCAGTCGGTTTTGAATACTTCATACTAGTTCAACCCAGAAAGGACGCGCCTGCGACGTTGCGTTTTGGCCTCGATCAACCACTGTTCCCCGGGGCGAGATAGGGTATTCTCAGTACGGACGAGTAGAATCCACGCTGTAGCTATTGATTCGGTCGTACTGGATGGTTTGCTTAAGTAAAATGTACGACCGGCCGTTACGCTTACCCACTAATTGACCCCATTTGCTAGCCTTCATTGCCAGAGTTTATGACCGATCGAAGTTATCAGTTTGATGTGATTGTTATCGGTGCGGGACACGCGGGAACCGAAGCCGCTGCGGCCGCCGCGCGGGCGGGGGCTCGTGTGGCCTTGCTAACGGGCAACTTGGACACCGTCGGTCAAATGAGTTGTAATCCAGCCATCGGCGGTGTTGCCAAAGGTCAGATTGTCCGCGAAATCGATGCGCTCGGTGGCTTGATGGGCCAAGCCATCGATGCGACAGGTATCCAGTTTCGGATGCTCAATCGTCGCAAAGGGCCCGCGATGCACAGCCCCCGCGCTCAAGCAGATAAACGCGGCTATCAACTATTCATCAAGAACGCGATCGAATACTACCCAAACCTCAGTTTGGTGCAGGAACTTGTAGAAGACTTGATCGTTGAGCAAGTCGATGACCGACCGCAGATTCGCGGCATCCAAGTTCGCGGCGGGGCTAAGTATCTTGCTGACGCAGTTGTGCTAACCACTGGCACGTTCCTGCAAGCCATCATGCACACCGGCGAAGCCAAGACGCCAGGGGGCAGGGGAGGGGAGGGGACTTCAGCCGGGATCAGCGGAGCGCTCAATCGCTTGGGGCTTCAGCTCGAAAGGTTCAAGACCGGCACGCCTCCGCGACTGAATGCGCGCACGATCGACTTTGCAGCTACCGAATTGCAACCTGGTGACGACGATCCAGTTCCGTTTTCGTACTTGACCGAGTCGCTCCCTGGACCTCAAGTGCCCTGCTACATCACTTACACTTGCGAAGCTGTCCACGATTTGATCCGTGCCAACTTGCATCGCGCGCCGATGTACAGCGGGCAGATCCAATCGCGTGGACCGCGCTACTGCCCATCGATCGAAGACAAAATCGTTCGCTTTGCCGACAAAGATCGACATCAGTTGTTCTTGGAACCCGAAGGTCGCGAGACAGCTGAGATTTACGTCAACGGAATTTCGACTAGCCTGCCGCGCGATGTTCAAGATGCGATTCTAAAATTCATCCCGGGACTCGAGAACGCACAGATCATGCGTTACGGTTACGCCGTCGAGTACGATTTCTGTCCGCCGGAACAATTGCAACCAACATTGGAAAGCAAGCTCGTTAGCGGCTTGTTTTTCGCGGGTCAGATCAATGGTACCACGGGCTACGAAGAAGCCGGCGCTCAGGGCTTAATCGCAGGGGCTAATGCGGCATTGAAAGTCGCTGGAAAGCCGCCGATGGTTTTGACTCGTGATCAAGCCTACATCGGTGTCTTGATTGACGACCTGGTCACTCGCGGCGTCGATGAACCGTATCGCATGTTCACCAGTCGAGCCGAGTACCGGCTTTTGCTGCGGCAAGACAACGCCGATCGTCGGTTGACTCGGATTGGACAAGAGTGTGGGCTGGTGGACACCAATCGCATCCATCGGTTGGACATGAAAGAGCTTGCGATTGACAATGCGCTGGCTGCGTTGGATGCGGCTCGGATTGAAAATGTAACGGGTACAAAATATCTCAAACGCAGCGATGTTGGCTGGCCTGAAATCTCGGCATTAGTGCCCGAACTTCAAGCTTGCTCGCCTGAGGTCGCTGATCAAGTGCTTTGGGATGTGAAGTACGAAGGTTACGTTGCGCGGCAAGAGGTTCAGGTTCAACGCCAACGTCGTTTGTCTGAAAAGCGTATCCCTGAGCGATTTGACTATGAGCGAATCACGGGTTTACGAATCGAAGCCAAGCAGAAGCTGACCAAGGTTCGTCCCGCTAGTCTCGATCAGGCCAGTCGCATCAGTGGCATCACTCCCGCTGATCTAGCATTGGTGCTGGCACACATCGAGAATCCTCGATAAATCGGTGCGGCAGATGGTACCGTTCACCAACTCGGGTTCTGTAACACAATCTGATATCCGCGACGGGCTATTACTCGCGCTGTTCCACCGCGCCTAGGTCAGGTTTCACTTTCGATTCTGCCGAAATGAGAATGCTCGATTGGTCCCAAGACTTGGCTAGATCGAACTGAATCCACTCAGGGCTCAGATGAATGTCGAGCGAATCAAGTCGTCCAGGCCCTAGATTCTGATACCCATGTGGAATGTTTGCAGGACCTAGGACAATGTCACCCGCTTCGGCGTCGATTGTCTTATCACCGACGGTGAATCGAGCTCGCCCCTCAGTGATCGTGAAGATCTCATCATAAGGATGAACATGGAGCGTTGGCCCCTCGCCCACCACTTCAGTGACGTAACGAATGAGTGTGATGTTGGTTTGCAAGCCCTTTCCTTCAAGCAGGCCACGTAACGCCCGCCCTGGGTTTTGCCATTCATCGGCGCTGACTTTCACCGGCTGTGTTTTCGATTTAATTGGCATGGCCGTCGCACCCTCGGAGAGCAATCACTGAAGTAAATTACAACATTGATCGGAATCGGAACAGCTTCGTCGACGCTTCGCGGAGCTACTAACTTTGGCGTCCGGAAAGATTTCAGTTTAACGTGACGGCGCGGAAGTTGGCAAGCGTTTGGAGTCGCTGACCTGTTCTGTTGCAATGAGTGTGAGGTGAGCGATGAAGCCCTGACTCATGGCAGGCTGTTCATGCAGAGTTCGGGCGGTGCCAATGCGGGGGCGATTTGTTACGTCATCAGTCCGAATTCAGCCAGAATTGTTGAAAAACTTTGTAAAATCAGCGACCTGACCAGGTTCCCAGCAAATTCGTCTGGAGAGTTCGGATGCATTCAGCCACTACAGCCTTCGACCCGCTACTCAGCTTCTTTTGGGAGGCGGTCTCTACCAGAGGCTGGTGCAAAGCGAATTCCAGCTTGACTTTGGTACAAAACAAACTGGCTGATGGCGAGTGTCTGTTTCGCATGCTGTTGAACTTAGATCATGAAGGCGAGGCGAGTGAACCTGAATGGAAGCTGTCTAGCGTTGCCAGCAGATTGTTGCAGCAGGTTTGCGAAGCTGGCATTTCGTTGCATCTTGGTTGGCCGCGCTCGCAAAGGGAAGCAGTCGACGCGTGGCTCGGGCGTCGCTTCTTTTTTTCGGCGAGCACCAACTTTGCTGCTAACGAGCGGTATGTTAGCCTCGTCAGCTCTCAACTCGGTCGCCATGGCAGCAAGCTTCCTAACTGGCCTGCACTCGTCGATGCCGCGTTACAAAACGCAAGGCGTGACCATGAACGACCGCTGATTTTGCCCGGCACAAGCCTCAGTGAAGCGACTCAACAGTTTTCCAATCGCGCTGACTTGAGCAGTTTGACGATTCAGCTCAACGACAAAACTACGATTGAAGAATGGCTGAATGATTTACTTAGCGATCTTGAAGCGGCTCATGCGGCAAAGTGCTTTGAAACAATCAAGAAGAAGTGGCTCTCAGTGCTCAAGTTGTCTCCACCAGAAAGACAAACGCTTGCACCTGAGATTGATTCACTGCCAATTCAAGATCGGGTAGCGTTCGCACTGGCTGATCGCGTCATCGCAATCTACATTCGCAGTAAAGGTACTATTGCTAACTTGGCTGAGCGACGATTGACGGACGAACGCTTTCCAAGAGCAAGCGTTTACATTGCCTCCACGTTTGGTGAACACGCAAGTCGACAACCTGATTTTGAACAATGGCTAGAGCGTGGCGCGGTTGGTTGGTTGTTGCAAGCACCCACATTGCAGCACGACCGTATCCTCGTAAATTGCCATAATCCAAATTCGTGCCTAGGCGCCCAATCGCTTTGCTTTCCGATGCCAGCCCATTGGTCGATTCAAGTAGGGAGCGATGGCGCCTGGCCATTCCTCACGCATTGCACACGAGGCAACTCGGGACCGTCGCCCAATGAAACAGTAGAGCAATTTCGTGATCGAGCTTGGAGTGCTGGGGCTATCTCAACGTGTCACCCGTTGTCGACTCTGCAACAGATACTGAATGATGCTCGAATCAAAGGCAACACCAGACTTACACGTTCTCAAGCGGCTTGCGTAAGTTTCTCCGAGGTGCCACTAGCTGAGTTACTCAGTCGCCGTCAGTTTCGTTCGCACCTCGGTCGTTGGGACTGGGAGCCTTATGGGATCTTAGTTCGTCGCGATGCCCTGGAGCAACTCGGGGCGCGGCGTGTCGTTTACGGAGACGAAGCGGATTACAAGCAATTGGCGGATGAGGACAAACCTTATTTCCAACCACGCGGAACCAAGAACGCGCGCAGTCATCAAGACTGGACCAGCGAGCGTGAGTGGCGTTTTTGGGGAGATCTTAGTTTTGCCGAACTTCCACGCGATTCAATCCTCGTTTTTGTCGCCACTAAAACTGAAGCTCAGCAAGTTGCCCGTCACTGTCAGTGGCCTGTGGTTTGGGTGGGTCGCACTCTGCCGGATGCGACCAGAACTACGAGTTAACTGACGTTCAACCGCTAAGTCGCAAAGCACCGATCGCAAGAACCTGCCGTTCACGTGCCCTTATGTCCCTACCGATTCCATGCCGTGCGCTGCAGTGGCTGGTCGCATCCGGCAGAGTGCGACCCACTAAAACCAGCACCGCCCGTTTAAGGTCGGCTCCACTTTTTGGCGGTATTGCTCTAGAATCTGGCTTCCTAACCTGAATCCCAACCCGCTCTAACTCGACGTAATCCAATGCTTGATCGAAAACTAATTGTTGAAAACGCGGAACTTGTCAAGGAAAACTGCCGCCGTAGAGGGGTGAAAGCTGACGTTGATCGGCTGGTTGAGTTGGAGTTGGTCCGCCGTGGAAAAGCCAACGAAGCTCAGGAATTGAACCGCTTGGCCAACGAAACGAGCAAAAAAATCGGTTCGGCCAAATCGGCTGAAGAGCGAGAAAGCCTTAAAGAGCAGGGGAGGCAACTGCGCGAACAAAAGGACGCAGCTCAAGCGGCTCACGATGAGCTCGACAAGCAGATTCATGATCTCGAAGTGCACGTTCCGAACTTGACGCATCCCTCGGCACCAATCGGCGCGGATGACCAAGCGAACTTGGAACTTTGTTTCGGCAAGACGCCAGTCCCTAAGTTCGACTTCAAAGCCAAGGATCACCTGGAACTCGGTCGAGCCCATGACATGATCGACTTCGAATCTGGAGCTCGTGTTGCAGGAGCTGGTTTCTATTTTCTAAAACGAGATGCTGTGCTGCTTGAGCTTGCGTTGCAGCAGTTCGCCGTGCATCATCTGGTCGGTCGCGGGTTCATTCCGATCACGACCCCCGATGTGGCTCATACCCAGATACTGCATGGAATTGGCTTCATGCCGCGCGGACCCGAGACGCAGATCTATTCGATCGAGAACACCGACTTGAATCTTGTAGCGACGGCCGAGATTACGCTTGGCGGGATGATGGCTGATCAAACGATTAACGCTGAAGAGCTTCCGCTCAAGATGGTTGGTCTCAGTCACTGCTTCCGAACTGAAGCGGGTGCAGCTGGTCGAGCTTCCAAGGGCCTCTACCGGGTGCATCAATTCACCAAGATCGAGATGTTTGCCTTCACGCTGCCCGATCAAAGCGATGCGATTCACGAAGAGCTGCGTCAAATTGAATGCGATTTGTTCGATGCCTTGGAAGTTCCGTTCCGTGTCGTGGATACCGCCACTGGCGATCTCGGCGGTCCAGCGTATCGCAAGTATGACTTGGAAGCTTGGATGCCAGGTCGCGGTGAAAACGGAGAGTGGGGCGAAGTCACCAGTACCTCCAACTGCACCGACTACCAAGCTCGACGCTTGAACATTCGCTATCGAGTGAAAGGCGAGAAGGGAACGCATCTGGTCCATACACTCAACGGAACCGCCATCGCCATCAGCCGCGCAATTATTGCGGTGATGGAGAATCATCAGCAGGCTGACGGAACCATTCGTATTCCTAAAGTGCTGCAGCCTTGGATGGGCAAAGCGGTGATTGGGTAAATGTTCGTAGCTTGGGACCATTTGTCCCGAGCGAATCTTCGCTTGGGAGCTGAATTAAGATCAATAACGCAAGCGTCCCCCTGAAACCAACCAACAGTCATAAGATCACTCATATAACGTAAACAACCCGCTGTGATCGAGGTCACCACGACCTCGTTCAACAACTAGCTCTTCCCATTGTTCAAGGGAATTGTCGAGCGTCGGTGACTTGAGTCCAACCGCTGCGGCTTGTTCGACGATCAAGCGTACATCTTTTAATTGCCACTCAGCGCGACCACCGGCAACAAAGTTGCGTTTGACCATCCGCTCGCCATGCAGATCGAGAATGCGACTATCGGCGAACCCGCCCAGCATCGCTTGTCGAGCCGCCGCGGGGTCGACGCCTGACAACTCGGCGAGTCTCAAGGCTTGCGCGACCGCGTCGATCGTTTGAGCCACAATCAACTGGTTGGCTAGCTTGGTGACTTGACCAGAGCCGGCTGGCCCGAGGTGGGTCACGCGTTTCCCGACAGTGTTGAGAATTGGCCATGCTCGTTCTACGTCGGTTGCATTGCCACCGACCATGATCGAAAGCGTTGCTGCTTCAGCGCCGACTTGACCACCTGAAACTGGAGCATCAACCCACTTCACCCGTTCAGCAAAGCCCTTGGTGGCAGGCACGCTGGTAGTCCCAAAATCAATGATCAAAGCGCTTGGATCCAGACCTTCCACGAGTCCACCTGCGCCAAACACCAGCGACTCAACAACATCGGTCGTCGTAAGGTTCACGCAGATCACACCTGGCCCGATGATTCGAGCCAACTCAGGCAAAGTAGCTACAGCGGTCATGCCCAGCGATTCAGCTGTCTCGCGCGGGCCTGGACTGCGATTCCAGACAAACATTTTTGCACCAGCAGCTTGAAGGTGCCTCGCCATCGGAGCACCCATGTTTCCCAAACCGACGAAACCGATCCGCTGTCCAACTAGAAAATTACTCATAGCACCCGCCGTAAAACTTAAAGAGACTCAACGCTGCAGCGAGTATAGCAAATCACTCGCGACCTAAACGGTTTGTGGTTCTTGGTGTATACTTTGGACCTTAAATGAAGTTCAGTCGATACGCGGTTCATTCACCTTGGGCGAGTTGATATGAAAGTTGTCATTACAGGCGGCGGTGGGTTCCTCGGAACTCTGCTGTGCAATGAGTTGGTCAAGCGAGGAACTCTGATTGGACCGTCAGGGCAGCCGCAGAACATCGAGCAGATTGTTTTGCTTGATCGCTTCTTTCGCGAACCCGCCGAGGGGCAGACCACGGATTTCAGAGTCACACAGACCGCTTGCGATATCAGTGATCGCGACGCGGTGTTCAGTGCAGTCGGCAATTCACCGGAAGTTGCGATCTTTCACCTCGCTTCGATGGTCAGCGGCGAGTGCGAAGAGCGTTTCGATGATGCGATGCGGATCAATCTTGATGGAGGCAGAAACATCTTCGAAGCCGCTCGAGCTGCGGGTACAGGGGCCCTCAAGGGCTTGCCACGAGTCGTCTTCGCGAGCAGTATTGCGTGCTTTGGTGGTGATGTGCTGCTAGATCAATTCGCGGATGATTCCAAGCTGTTACCGCGGACAACTTATGGCATGACTAAAGTAATCGGCGAGCTGATGGTCAATGACTATTCACGTCGTAAGTTCT
>JANRMD010000261.1:0-5311 GCA_033761895.1 Pirellulaceae bacterium
TGAGAATTCAATCGACCCTAATTGCCTGCTTGCGGTGTGGTTCGACTATATCCTTTTTGGGCAGTGGGAGCTTTCGCGATGAGTCTCACTGGGGTGCTTGGAGTGCTTTGAAACACGTTATGGCCAACTATAATTTCGACATTTTTGGCTGTGTGGCTTGTGGTCAAGTTGAGCTATTCATGCCCGAGATCGCTGCTGACCGTCGCCCACAGTAACTCACGCCAATGACGGCGAATTATTAACTCAAGGAACAGTATGTTTGACGCGGAAGTGATATCGGTTGGTGACGAATTGACCAGTGGTCAGCGTTTGGATACGAACAGCCAGTGGATTAGTCAGCGTCTTGGCGAAATGGGGATCAAGACAACCAGGCATACAACTGTGGGGGACGACCTGCGCGCGAACATAGAAGCGTTTCGTCAAGCCGCTGCTCGTGCACGTTTTGTAATCATCTCCGGTGGACTGGGACCGACGCTCGATGATTTAACCCGCGAAGCGATGGCGGAGGCCTTCAACCGGTCGTTGGAACTGCATCAACCCTCACTTGTGCACATTGAGAGGATGTTCGTGCGACGGCAACGTCCGATGCCTGAACGCAATCGAGTGCAAGCGATGTTGCCAGCGGGTAGTGAACCTATCCCCAATCCGCATGGAACCGCTCCGGGTGTCGACCTGAGTGTCTACATCAGTGCCGAGCATCGCAGCCGTTTGTTCGCTCTGCCGGGAGTACCTGCGGAATTGAAACAGATGTGGACTGAAACTGTTGCACCACGCATTGAAACTGAAATCGGCAATACACAGGGGCAGTTGCGTTATCATGCTATTAAGGTTTATGGCATCGGTGAAAGCGATGTCGAAGTCAAACTACCGACCTTGATTGCCCGCGACCGTGTACCCACAGTTGGAATTACTGTCAGTCGAGCGACGATTACGCTCCGCATCGCCGCGCGAAGTCACTCTGACGCTGAGTTTCAGGAGTTGATCGCGCCCACCATTGCCGAGATTGAGGCGGCGCTGGGGGATTTGATTTTTGGTGCTGGGGAAGATGAGCTCGAACACGCTGTCTCTCGCCAACTTGTTGAACAAGGGATCACGTTGGCCAGCCTTGAGATTGGCGCGTCGAGTCTCATTACGGATTGGATGTTGGCGGCTTCACCTGATGCGGGCCAGTTCTACGCTGGTGGGATCGCGTTTCCAACCGTGAAGCAAGCCTCGCTGTGGCTGCATCGTTCTGCGAACACCATTCTTGAAGCCGAGGCTACGGATGCATTGTTGCAATCAGGTGAATTGACCGAAGCAGTTTGCGGTGAACTGGCCGATTTAGTACGTGAACGCTTTGGGGCAAATATCGGGCTCGCGTTTGGGATCTACCCCACGCCCCACGAACTGGCGGAATCTTCGCGGGTGTTCGAAGTCGTGTACGCGATCAGCATTTCGACCGCTCAAGGCAGGGTCCTGGAAACTGATAAACGTGCATTGGCGGGCCACCCCGAAGTGGTCACGGCGAGAATCGCAAAAACAGCCTTGGACATTGTGCGTCGCAAACTGATGTCGCTATAACTTAACAACTCAGCGAGAAGTGCCGAATAATCCGGGATTGTTTCAAAAAGCTGGACGCTCATTATGCAACGCAATGCAAAAATACATTGGTCGATCCCTTTGGCTCTAGCGCTAGTCTTAGCGGTCAGTGGGTATTGGTGGTGGTCGAATTCATCCACCTCTCAAGGTGGTGTCTCGAGAGAGACAATCAACACCGCCATCGAAGCGGTGGCAGCCTCGGAGAACGCCAAGTACGATCGCGCCTTGACATTGTGGGACGAACTGCTGAAGAGTCGTCCAGGCGATGCAGACTTGTTACTCAATCAAGCTGTTACGGTGCTCAAGTGGATCGACGAAACGAGCGGCAAGTTGAATAGTGGCTTGATCTCGGATCCCGCTGAGCAAACCAAGTTGCAAGAAGAGTTAAACGCTGCGTTCACTAAAGCGGAGACGACCATCGCCGAAGTTGCCAAGCTTCCTAGCAGCGATGGCCGAACTGCTTTGTTGCAAGCCACTTTCTACCAAGCCAAATCACGACTGGTCCAGCCACCCGACGACGCGCCGCTGCGCGAACTGGCGGCCAAGCGATTGGTGGATGCACTCGCCAAAAACCCGGCTCAACCACTACTTGCCTGTCAGTTGGATGATCTGGTGCAAGCCGATGGCGGCGATGACACCGAGTTAGCCAAGCAATGCAATGACGCCCTGTATGCATCCTGGAAAGTTGACCCACGCAATCTCTACTTGATCAACCGTGCTGGCGAATCGCTACTCAAGAGTGAAGATCCGCGTCTAAAGGACTTGTTGCTGCCGTCGCTCGAATCGGCTCGGCCAATGCTGTCGATGATGAAGGCGACGATTGAGCGCATCAAGCCCGACACATTACTCGCCAAAGCATCGACTGCAATCGAATCGGGGGAGTGGCGGCAAGTCCAACAACCGTTGCGTCAGTGGTTCAACATTTTGAAAGGCACTTCAGGCTTTCGCGCCGACGTGCGGTTGGTCAAGCCTGACATTATGGCGTTGCTCGATACAAGTTTTCTGAATCGATTTGCAGATTCGGCAAGCGGACCGAAAACAACAGAGAACAACGTAGCAAAAGTCGAATATGGCTCGCGGACTCTGAGTGATACTGCGACGGTCGCCTGCTGGTACGATGTCGACGTCGATCTCGATTATGACATCGTCATCGCGCATGGCAAGCAACTGCAGCTTTACTTGACTAGTGCCGAGTCGGGCGTTGCTAGTACGATGAATCAAGAACTTGAGCTTCCGTTTGCACCCACCGGAATGTTGCCCGTCGATCTGTTCGAAGTCGACAGTCCTGGGCGGCCTCGAACGTCGGTTGCGATGCAAGTGCAGAGTAATCCTGGTACTCCGCCGCAAGCAGGTACGCTTTCCAAGGAGCAAGCCGCCGCAGCCAAACGCCACTTCGCTTACCAAGATCTGCTGATTTGGGGTGACACAGGTATCGCTGTGGTTACCTATGCCGACAGTGCAAACGGTAACCCCAAGCTGTTATCGGTGTTGGAAAATGTTCCAGGCCTGAGTGGCTTGCAACAGGTTGCGCATGTCGAACCCAGTGATATCGACGCCGATGGCGACCTCGATCTGGTTATCGCTAGTCAGGCAAAGCTGGTGGTCCTGCAAAACAATGGTAACCGAACGTTTACGGACGTTTCCGAGTTCAGTTCCTTGCCGGGCCCCGAGGTGCAAATCAAGTCGATGTTCGCTTGCGATATCGACCGCGATCTCGATCAGGATGTGCTGATTGCTAACGGCCCAAGCGGTGTGGGACTGCTTGAGAATATTTTGCACAGCCAGTTTCGATTCCGTGAGCTGAGCGGCAAAGCCTGGGATGACCTTCAAGCCTGCGAGGGAGTGATTGCTGCCGACTTGGATGGTAACAGTTCTTGGGATGTGTTTGCGACGGGTGGAAACGGAACCGTGGGTGTGTTTACCAGCACGCCTGCCATGGGGCAATGGATTGCCGGACGCAGCATCCCATCCACGGCGATCGGCACCATGTTACAGCTAGCTGATCTCAACAATGACACATCGCTAGACTTAATCACCGCCAGCGAAACAGGGCTGCAGATTAGCTGGGGCAATGGAACCGAATGGAACGCCGCTGAGAGTATTTCACAGGGTAAGGCTACGTTAGTTGTGCCCATGGATGCTGACCGCGATGGCGATTTGGAACTTTTGAGCATTATCGATGGAAAGGCCATACTTCACACGGCTCAGAAGCCCGTGGATGGAAAGTACGTTGGGGTTCGGGTGCGTGGAATCGCCGACAACAATGGTGGCGGACGAATTAATCATTACACTGTCGGCTCTACTTTGGAATTGTGGAGCGACGGACGGATGCAAGTTCGCGAAGTTCGTGATCCGTTGACTCACTTCGGTATCGGCAAGCAACAACCGAAAAATCTGCGTATCATTTTCAACAACGGTCTAACGCAAAATGCCACGGAGATTGAAGCTAACACTTTGGTTGAAGAGGTGCAGGAGCTCAAGGGTTCGTGCCCGTTCGTCTATGGTTGGGACGGGGAGAAGTTCCAGTTGATTACAGACTTGCTGTGGAACGCACCGCTGGGTTTGCAGTTCTCGCGAGGCGAAGTGCTGCCGGACCGACGTTGGGAGTACTTGCTGCTACCGGGCGAATTGGTGCAGCCCAAAGATGGTCATTACGAATTGCGGATCACTGAAGAGTTATGGGAGGTTGCTTACTTTGACCATATCGCTCTGACCGCAATTGATCATCCTGCGGATATCGATGTCTTTACCAATGAAAAAGTTGGGCCACCTTCGATCGCCGAACCCGCAGTTTTCACCGCTCAGCAAAAGGTCTTTGCACGCGCGGCGATCGATTCCAAGGGGCGAGATTGCCTTGAGAAACTTGCCAAAATTGACCGCAACTTTGTGCAAGCCTTCGACGAGTTGATCTGCCAAGGCTTAGCCGAACCCCACTTCGTCGAGCTTGATTTCGGAAAGCTCGACCCATCCCAACCATGGCGATTGTATTTGAATGGCTGGATGCATCCGGCCGACACTTCGTTGAACATCGGCATGTCGCAGAATCCAGAGCGAGTGGGGCCTGAACCGCCTTCGCTGTGGGTGGTTGATCAGTCAGGTCAGTGGGTTTGCGCCCAGCCATTCATGGGCTTTCCGGGTGGCAAACCCAAGTCGATCGTCATCGACTTGAAGGGCGTTTTCCAAAGTGACGATCATCGCCTTCGTATCGGCAACAGCCAACAGCTTTATTGGGATCAAGCCTTTGTCGCGCACGATTCTAACCCCGCTAACATCCAGCAATCACCACTCGAACTCCAATCCGCTGAATTGCATTACCGTGGGTTCGGTAAACTGATGCCCCGCACTAACGACCAGCCCCACAACTACGATTACCAGGACGTGAATCGGTCCGCCAAGTGGTCGGAACTGCAAGGTCCGTTTACACGCTTCGGTGACGTTCGAGAGTTATTGCAAGCTGATGACGACCGGATGGTGGTCATGGTCTCTGGCGACGAATTTATTGCAAAGTTCTCTATGCCCGATCGACCGCTTCCAGAAGGTTGGCGACGCGATTTTGTCATGCACAACATCGGCTGGGACAAAGACGCGGATTTGAACACACTTACTGGTGACGGTTCATTGCCGCTGCCGTTTAAGACCATGCAGAGTTACCCCCCGCCGTTTGATCAGGCTGAAACCGCAGCCGAAATATTGCGCAAGAATGCCGACCACCTGACTCGCAAGCGGCAAGTGG
>JANRMD010000262.1:0-22566 GCA_033761895.1 Pirellulaceae bacterium
GAGTACAGGGGCGAAGGGGAGCCAGGGAAGAATTCAGTCGCAGTTGTTCGTGTTGGCTGCTTTGGATTTGTGATTCATTGGTAGTCATTGTTATTCATTGAAGTTTTGCGTAGTGAGTGATCTCTAGATGCATGGTCACCCCTTCGCCCCTGTACTCAGGGGAGAAGGGGACGGGGTTGAGGGGCCTGAGCACTGATTGCATCCAGGACAAACTGCAAAATACGTTCATGTGCTTTACCATCATCGCGGATAACGTCGTATCCGTGAAAACGAAGTACTTTGTATCCAAGATCTTGCAAATGACGATCGCGTACTCGATCCTTCGCAAGCCCCTCTTCAGTGAAATGCGGTTCGCAATCAATCTCGATAATCAACTTGTTTTCAATACAGCAGAAGTCCGCGGTGTATGGCCCAATTGGAACTTCGCGACGAAACTTCTGTCCATGGAACTTACGGCCTCGTATCCACTGCCACACAGTCCAAGCGAACTCGTTTGCTTCTTGGCGTTGCGTTCGTGCGAATTCGATTGCTTCGGCGGATCGTTCGCAGCTGCGGGTCATGGGGAATTCCTTTGTTTGATTGCTACTGATTCGCATTCTCATCCCCCGACCCCTTCTCCCCTGAGTACAGGGGCGAAGGGGAGCCAGGGAAGAATTCAGTCGCAGTTGTTCGTGCTGGCTGCTTTGGATTTGTGATTCATTGGTAGTCATTGTTATTCATTGAAGTCTTGCGTGGTGAGTGATCTCAAGATGCATGGTCACCCCTTCGCCCCTGTACTCAGGGGAGAAGGGGTGCCACGGCGATGGGGATTACTCAAACATCAACTCGACGACTACGCTCGGGTCAAGCAGCATCAGGCTGCGTTGCTTGAGCGCAGCGACCCTTGAAGCTTCATGCTTGGCAAGCGAGTTGCGGATCAGTTCCTGATCAGTGCGGAGTGATTTTGCAAACTTCTCCAACCGCTCCACTTCACTATTCAACTCGTGCAGTTCACGATTCATGTCAGCCTGAGCAGTTCCATGAGCGCTGGCGCCGAACCGGCTTTGATTGGATGCGGGTACCCCTTTGAGTTGATTCAACTCAGCCAGCCAACTCAATTCGCGCAAGTCACGTGTGTAGTTTTGCTCGGCCGCCAAATAGTCACTTTTCGCCCACTGCAATCGATCTCGTATAGCTCGATACTCATGCTCGAGTTTGGCTTGGTCTTCGGTCAACTTGGCATGCTTGCGTAAACACTCGTCTAGCTTCTGCGCGCAGGTCGCAGCCTCGGATTTCGCAGCGTCGAAAACTCGCTTCACCCGTTCAAAGTCTGGTGATACACGCTGTAGCTCCCGTTCTGCTTGAGTCAATGCCGACTGCAGTCGCGCATGCTCGGCGACGACAGGTGAGTCACCGACATTGCCTTGCTGTTCAGCCACATAAGCGTCGTACATGGGCTTCGTGGCGTTGTAGGCGATTCGTGCTTGCTCAAGATTCCGTGCTGCCGACTCATATTGCTGCGATGGGCTGAGCAATTCTCGATTGGCTGCAGCGAGTCGACTCTCGGCGTCATCGCACTGTCGACGAAGCGACTGGCTTTCGTGTTGATGTTTGTCTAGCAACTGGGGGAGCGTCTGCAATTCCTTGAGTTTTGTGAGCAAAGCCTTGCTGTCGGCCAGTCGGTCATCAACGACTTTTAAGGTGCCTGGAAACTGCTTGCAGACTTCGCTGAGTTGTTTTGAGTGGTCGACGAGGCTCCTAAAGTCCGGATCTTGCGACTGGAGTTCGTCACGTACCAATTCGCTCAAGCGTTTGAGCGCCGACTTGCGCAGGTTATTCTTGTTCTGTATCTCGTCCTGCAGTGACTTCAATTCGCCGCGGCCGATTTGCATGTCAACATCACGTCGTGCGCGATCTTCCTTTTCTGCGAAGTCCGCCTGAGCGAAAGCCTCAATATCAATTTCGACATTCTTAACAAAGGTCGACGCATTGGAAAGGGACTGCGTGAGTCCTTGGAGGACCGCGCCATATTCGCGGATACCTTGCATCGACTCGTGGCTTAAAAAACGACTTTGCCACTCGTCCAGTTTGGCCCCCATCCGCCGACCGTCGGGCGGAAGCAGACGTTCTTTTAGCATTTGAGCTCGGGCGATGACAAAGTTGTCCGCCAGAACCTCCGCGCGTTGTTCATCAATCGCTTCGCGGTGCTGCACGTCTTGGCGACGCGTTTCCGTGAACGGCATCTTGCGCTTTAGCCAGCCCAAAACGCCCGACTGCTGTTGCTTGAAGGCATCGTACTCCGCCGTATCGGACTCCAGTGCAGCTTGGTCGCGGGCGCGTTCTTGTTCAATTCGTCGAATTGCTTCATCGATTGCTGCGGCTAGAGACGCCGCATCGTTGGTTGCAGATGCTTCGGCAAACATCTTGGTAACTGCGGACTGCAATTCGCGATAGTTCGTCGCTTGATCTAGCGTCGTTAACCAGTCTCTTGTATCGCTCATGATTTGCCAATGTTATTGATCGAAAGCTTGGGGCGGATTCCAGTAACCTGCGTTCGATGTAGACTACCATAATCCAAACTGAGTAACATCGCATGGCAACACGGTGAGCGAATGGGTTGCGCATGATTCCAATAGCCAAGGTACACGTATGCAAATCAACGGTGTCGAGATCGAAGACACATTCGCCGAAGCCTTTCCGATGACGGCCACACGCTTGATCATCACCGCCGCCGATCGCTTTTGGGCGAGGCGAGCCGCTGAGGCAATGACGGGTTTTGCGACCAGTGTGATCGGTTGCGGCTGCGAGGCCGGCATTGAATCCGAGATTGATGGAAGCAAAACTCCCGATCGCCGCCCCGGTATCGCGGTGCTCGTGTTCAGTATGTCCGGCAAAGAGCTCGAAAAGCAAGTCGTGCGTCGCGTCGGTCAGTGTGTGCTCACCTGTCCTTCTACCAGCGTCTTCGCAGGCATGGACAGCGAAAAACGGGTCGCCCTCGGTAGCCATTTAAGGTACTTTGGTGATGGCTTTCAAACATCGAAAATGATCGCAGGGCGGCGTTATTGGCGTGTCCCAGTGATGGATGGTGAATTCGTCGCCGAAGAATCCACCGGACGACGGGATGCCATCGGCGGCGGAAATTTTCTCGTGCTCAGTCAATCGCTGGCTGGGGCACTCAAGGCCTGTGAGTCCGCGATGGACGCGATGCGTCAAGTTCCCAATGTGATCATGCCCTTCCCCGGCGGTGTGGCTCGCAGTGGTTCCAAAGTGGGTTCGAAATACAAAGCCCTCGGCGCATCGACGAATGATGCATTTTGTCCCACCTTGCGACCAATCACAAAATCTCTTTTGCCTCACGGTGTCGCAGCTGCGTTGGAAGTGGTCATCGATGGCCTCACCGAAGCGGATGTGGCGAGGGCTATGCGCGTCGGCATCCAAGCCGCTTGTGAGTTCGGTGATCGCTACGGACTAAAGCGGATCACGGGCGGCAATTATGGCGGCAAGCTTGGCAAGTATCATTTTCATTTACACCAGGTGCTGGCATGAGTCCATTGACGCTACAACAGAAGACCAAGACTACGCGCCGCATCGATCTGTTTGGAATTGTTCCCAATCGTGTGCGCGAATTGTCACTGAGTGAAATCCTGCAGTTACCAATCCAAGTCGATGAACGACCTGCCCAAGTTGGCGATTTTTTTGAAGTGATTGAAGGCGAGCGGACTGCACTTGCGTTTGAGGGGGATCTGTCCCACTGCGACTATGTCGGCGGTGGCCTTGAAAGCGGGTCCATCGTGGTGCAAGGCAGTGTCGGTGACTTTCTGGCTGAGCGAATGCGAGGTGGCAGCCTCGAAGTCCAAGGTTCGGCCAATCGGTTCGCCTGCAGCGGCATGCGCGGGGGCTTGGTTCGAATTGAAGGTGATTGTGGTGAGTACGCCGCTGCGGCAGCCCCCGGAGCAAAACGTGGCATGAATGGTGGCATGTTAGTTGTCGGCGGCAATTGTGACCAATGGCTGGCCACGCGCATGCGACGAGGCACAGTGATCGTGCATGGGAATGTGGCCGCCGCGTGCGCTAGCCGGATGATCGCTGGAACAGTTGTACTGTGTGGCGAAGTCGAGTTTCCCCTGGCCGCCAATATGGCGCGGGGTACGATCTTACTCCTTCATCCGCATAGTATCTGCACTCCACCAGCCGGCTTTACTGTTCCGGAGCATAGTGAGTTGTCCTATTTGCAGATTCTCATCCATGAAATTAACGCCTATCTCCCCGATCGCGTGCGCGCTGAAAAATCTCCGTCCACAACTTATTGCAATCCGCTCTTCAACAGCCCCGTCTATCGCGCCCTAGGAGATCGAGTCAATCGCGGTTTGGGTGAGATCATCTGGTTGAATTCACTACTTGAACCAGCAGCCCCACACTATGCACACGCGTAGCGTGGACGTCATTGCATGTCAGTGAACGTTGTTCGCCGCGGGCTATTGGCGGCTGTTAGCGGCGGTTACGAAATTACTGTTACGCAATTACAGCTGCGACGTTAGAGCAACTGAAATTCCGGGAGTGTGCTGAGGGTGTGGAGCACCTCGCGGAGCTGATTCTCTTTGGGGGAGCTACCCAACGGTTTCGCAAGTTGCGATTCAATGCTGGGCGCTAGTGGAATCGCCAATAACAAATCGCTGAACCAACGCACGATCGATAGCGGCGAATCCAACTTTTGCGATTGTATATAGGTCTCTAACGACCCTGCGGCGAACTTGGTGGACTCATGATTCAGGATATCGCGAACCAGATTCGCTCGACCTAACAAGGTTGAAGAGTTGATCCAAGCGCGTCCCCCGTCCCAGCCTTTGACATTGGGTGGATAAAACAGACCATGACCAAGCTTAGTCAGATTCTCTGCCAGTCGCACGGTGTTGGTTGTGCCTTCGAGGGATCGCAGGAAACCGATGGCTAGTTCGATTGGTGAGCGCACTTTGCGAGCCACAGCGTGTTCGGAGAAGAACAAGTTGCTTCCAAGGATTCGGATAACGATGGGGCCGATCTTCAGTCCATTGGATCGGAACTGATCCGCCAGCGGTTTGAGTAATTCACGCGTGGGATGGGGCTCGTCGAAGACAAAGAAGCGAACGAGTTTTCCAACGATGAAGTAGGGCATCGCCTCTTGTTCCAGCACAACCTTTACGGCGCCTTCACCGTCAAAGTCGCCGGACTTGCCGAGCAATTGCTTTGTACCACTGTCGTGCTGGTATTCGTTCTTGCGGAATTTCTTGTTCTTGATCTCCCAGCCCGTGAAACAACGCGCGAGTTGCTGGACATCTTGCTCGGTGTAGTTGCCTTCACCCAAGCAGAACAATTCCATGAGCTCGCGGGCATAGTTCTCATTCGGATGAGCTTTGCGGTTGGTCGCTGAGTCGAGGTAGATCAGCATGGCTGGGTCGCGCGAGATCGCTTGCACCAGCGGTTCGAACTCGCCAAGAGCATTGTCGCGGAGCAGTTGATTCTGAGCCCACATCATGTCAGCGACATGGACTTTTTCAGCACCAGTCGCAAAATGCCCGTGCCAGAAGAGCGTTGTTTTTTCGAGCAACTGGGCAGGCGTATAGAGCAAGCGATAAACCCAAGCCGCCGCTAATTGTTTGGGGTCGCCGCCTGCAATGACAGTTCGAGCCAACGCGTCGGCTTGCGTTTCGAAGTTGGTTGAGTCGGCATCTACAGCGATTAACTTGCGAACTGTGTCAGCAGGGGTTGAAGCGACGGCCTCATCCAGCTTCGAGGCACTTGCGCCGAAACCAGCGCGTCGAAACAGATGAGCCGCAGTACGACGATTCCACGGTCGCGCTTCGCTCGGTTCAAACTCGTTCCAAGCCCATTGAGGATCGATTGATTGCATGACTGGTTACTGCTGAATGTTGATTGTGTATCGCTCGAAATTATAACACGTCCGAGTGGCGGACGCTGCCAACAGCGCGGCATTCGAAATTCACCAAAAATTCCCAATGCGCGGGCTTCGAGATGATCGGCCAAAGTTAAACTGGTGGATTGTCACAGCATAATTTTAGGGTTTGTAATATCAGCCGGAACGCGCTAGCGTCCGGTTTTCGCCGCGGGAACCGATGCTAGCGCACTGCCGCTAATCCTACTATTTAAGTTTGACGCTCCACTAGTGCTTGATCCACATCTAGAACGGTTGGGTAATGTCAGCCAAATGCGTTCGCAAATATTTTTACCACACACGAGGCGGGTCGCTGAAAGTCCTACCACTTGATAACCCGTCAGCTTGACGACCCCCAGAATCCCGCTCCAACTCACAAGGTACATGCCATGAAAATCAATATGTCCAGCCTCGTCGAACGTCTTGATCGCCGCAGTTTCTTGCGAGTTTCGGCGGCCTTTGGGTTAGCGGGTTTAGCAGCCAGGCCGACGCTGGGAATTGCCCGCACCAAGAGTTTCGCGAACGACCCATTTAGCCTTGGCGTGGCGTCGGGCGATCCGAGTTCGGATGGATTTGTACTGTGGACTCGCTTGGCCCCTGATCCACTCAATGGCGGTGGCATGAAGCCCGAGCCTGTGAACGTCCGCTGGGAAGTTGCCACCGACGATTCGATGCACAAGATCGTGCAGCAAGGTGAAGCGATGGCAACGGCCGATTGGGGACATTCCGTTCACGTCGAAGTTGCCGGGCTGGAACCCAATCGTCCGTATTGGTATCGCTTCACCGCTGGGGATGCACAGAGTCCCATCGGCCGCGGGCTCACCGCCCCCAGAGCGGACACTGCTTTCGAGCGACTGCGATTCTCCTTCGCCTCCTGCCAGCATTATGAAACAGGTTACTATCATGCCTACCGCGACATGATTGCTCAGGAGCAGGACTTGATCATTCACCTGGGAGATTACATCTACGAAGGACCAGCGATCAAGGGACGAATTCGGTCTCATATTGGCCCAGAAATCAATTCCCTCGATGATTATCGCAACCGCTATGCGCTGTATAAATCAGACGCAGACCTCAAAGCCGCTCATGCCCATTGCCCTTGGTTGGTCACATGGGACGATCACGAATTTGATAACAACTATGCGAATGACCACTCCGAAGAGAAGGGTATCGACCCAGTCGCGTTTCTCGAGCGTCGCGCGCGAGCTTACCAGGCCTACTACGAGCACATGCCACTGCGCAAGTCGCAATTGCCATCAGGACCGAACTTAAAGCTCTATCGCAGCTCGTCATTTGGCACTTTGGTGCAGTTTCATGTTCTTGACACTCGGCAGTATCGCACACCGCAACCGTGTGGCGACGGCAATAAGCCGTTATGTGACGAGGTGTTTTCGAAAGACGCAACACTGTTAGGTTCTACCCAAGAGCAATGGTTGACCGATGGGCTGAGTAAGACCAATTCCAAGTGGAATGTACTCGCGCAGCAGGTCATGATGGGTCGCGTCGATCGCAATCCTGAGGAAGGTGTGGCGATGAGCATGGATCAGTGGGCGGGATATGAAGTGCCGCGAACGCGATTGCTGTCTTGGCTGCGCGATCACCAAGTCGCCAATCCGGTTGTGTTGACCGGTGACATTCATTCCAACTGGGTCAACGACTTGAAGACCAATTTTGACGATGCAAACGAACCGGCTGTGGCGACGGAGTTTGTTGGCACCTCGATTAGTTCTGGCGGTGACGGCGCCGAAACGCGAAAGGACACTGCTGGCGTTTTGCGGGACAATCCGTTTGTCAAGTTTTACAACTGCGAGCGTGGTTATGTCCGCTGCACCGTCACTCCCATGCAGTGGGAGAGCGACTATCGCGTTGTAACCAGTGTCACTCAGCCAACTTTTGAGGCGCTTTCTCGCGCCAAATTTGTTGTCGAAGCGGGGCGAGCCGGAGCGGTCCGCAGTTAGTTCAACTCGCTTCTTGACCATTCAAGTTGACTTGGTTGGCTTGTGGCACTTAGAATCTCCGGGTTGAGCGACGCTAATCTTGAGACTCCGGAAAATACTGTGCTTGATCCCAAACTAAAAAAGTCGGTTGCAATTCTGGGTGCAACTGGCAGTATTGGGACCGGGGCGCTGGATGTCATGCGATCGCTGGGTGAGGAGTGGCGAGTCGTTGGCCTTTCGGCTCACAAGCAGCTTGCCGAAGCTGTGCAAGCCGCCCAAACTGCTCGACCTAAGTACTTGGCAGCGACCTGTTCCGCATCAGCCAAGAATTATGACTTCGGTGGTTTACCAGCTGGGACAGAAGTGCTGAAGGGTCCCGAATCGCTCGTCCAACTGGCGACCTGCCCCGAAGTGGGTACCGTGGTTGCGGCCGTAGTTGGGTCAGCGGGGCTGCTGAGCACCGTGGCAGCAGCCAAAGCCGGAAAAAGATTGGCTTTGGCGAATAAAGAGGCCCTTGTGGTGGCGGGTGGAATTGTCACCGAGGCCCTGCGGCACAGCGGTGGCGAACTGATCCCGGTCGACAGTGAACACAGCGCGATTTTCCAAGCCATTCATGCGGGAAATGCCCAACAGGTCGAGCGAATCATTCTCACGGCCAGTGGTGGGCCATTTCGAACGTGGACCCAAGATCGGCTAGCCACGGCGTCCGTTAGCGACGCGTTGGCCCACCCCACTTGGCAGATGGGGCGCAAAATCACGATCGACTCAGCAACTATGATGAACAAAGCCTTAGAAGTGATCGAAGCACGGTGGTTGTTTGACCTGCCGGCCGATCGAATCCAAGTTGTTATTCATCCACAATCGATCATTCACTCGATGGTGGAATTCGTCGACGGCTCAGTGGTGGCTCAGTTGAGCCCCCCCGATATGCGGCTTCCTATTCAATATGCGCTGACATACCCTGACCGAACTACCTGTCCATGCCCTAAAATGGATTGGATGCAAACTCAGCGGTTGGATTGGGAGCCGGTCGATTTGGACCGTTTTCCAGCGTTGCGGCTGGGTTGGGAAGTGGCGGCGCGTGGCGGTAGTTGTGGCGCGGTCGTCAACGCAGCTAATGAGGCTGCGGTAGAATTGTTTTTACAAGGTAAAATCCGCTTTACGGACATTGTGGCAGGCTGCCGCAGAGTTCTTGAAGAACATCATTTTGATCCAAGCGCGTCGCTCGATGAACTTATGCGACTCGATCGTTGGGCGCGAGAGGAGATTGGCCAGTGGGCAGCACGCTGTTGATCGATAGTTTGAATTTCTTTGCTTGGGATTTGCTTCCCTTGGCGGCATCCGAGCCGTCGCGATTGTCGGATTTGATGGCAACGATTTGGGGTGTTTTCCAAGTTGCCTTGGGCTTGGGCTTCGTGATCTTTGTTCATGAACTCGGGCACTTTTTGGCTGCGAAAACATTTGGTGTTCGTTGCGACAAGTTCTACGTGGGCTTTGACGTACCGATCTCAATTGGGCCCATCAAACTCCCGAGCAATCTTGGCAAGTTTCAATGGGGCGAGACCGAGTACGGCATAGGTATCATTCCGCTGGGCGGATACGTGAAAATGCTCGGTCAAGACGATGACCCACGCAAAGCTGAAGCAGAAGCCGAACGCAGTCGATTGGGTGAAGGCGCCGATGCTCCGCTCGATCCACGCAGCTACCCAGCCAAGCCCGTTTGGCAGCGGATGATTATCATCTCCGCTGGCGTGGTCATGAACTTGATCTTCGCCGTCATCATGGCCGGTGTCGCGTACCGCTATGGCGTACCTTACATGCCCACGGTTATTGGCGACGTCGTTGGCGGCGGCCCAGCTTGGCAAGCCGGTGTGCTGCCCGGCGATAGGCTGCTGCAGGTCGGCAACATGAGTCACGAAAATCCCAACTTGCGCTTCGACGATTTCCGTATGGAAGTCGCGTTGCGTGGCAAAGATGGCCGAGGCACTGCGATTCCACTGGTGATCGAACGCGGCTCTGAAAAGCTAGAAGTATCCCCGCTGCCTACCAATCTCTACGATCCAGTTAGCGGAATCTACGCGCTGGGTGTCATCTCTCCGAGCAGCACAAATTACGCGATGAAGGCCTTTCCCAAAGGTTCGTATCTTGAAAAAGCAAAGCCCGACCTTCAAAGCGGCGACAAGATCTTGGCCGTCGATGGAGTGCCACTCCCAGATGATCCTCGCTTTAATCAGCCTCTCGGAAGCGAACTGAACGCGCTGCTCCAAGCGAAATGGGACAAGCCTGTGCGACTGTCCATCGAACGACCCGGCGAGAAGAAGGATGATCCAGCTAAGAAACTCGAGATTGAAGTGCCAGCCATTCCAGTGAAGACGTTCGGCTTGGATTTCGCGCCGGGAGCAATCACGGCAATTCGCAAAGGTTCAACCGCTGAAGCAGCTGGCGTGAAAGTCGGCGATAAGATTGTGGCCGTCGACGGCCAAGCGGTAACGCAAGGATTGCGTCTGCCAAGCCTCATCGCGAGCAAAGCGGGCAACTCAATTGAGCTCAAAGTACTCCGCAAAGCCCCTAGCGAGAACAAGCCGGATGCCCAAGCCGATACCGCTGTTGAATCTTCCGAAATGACTTTCCAGCTTGCGACCAGCAGCCAGCCGCAGTTCGATAACATCGCCATGTTTGGCGGCGTCCAGACCTTAGCGGACCTGGGCATCGCTTATGAAGTTTCCAACGTTGTCAGCAGTGTTGATTCGGCGATCATTACGGACGGATCAATCCAAGTCGGCGATACACTCGCGCAAATTCGATGGGAGCCGAGCGAAGAAGGCAAGGAGGCACTTCAGGAGTTGTATAGCGCGAAGGGCATGCGGATTATCCTTGCGGATCAATTAATCGATCAGTCGTTGACCGTTGCCAGTATGTTTGACCAACTGCAAGACGCACCCATCGACATGAATCTACGCTGCTACCTGAAACGGGATGGCAAAACGGTTGAGGTCGTGACCAAGCTCCAATATGCAACGGACTGGTTCTGGTTCCAACGCGGGCTGGGTTTGAAGCCGCTGTCGGATATCCACTCCGTCAATTCCGTGGCTGAGGCGGTATCTCTGGGGGCCTTCGAGACATGGCGACGCTTTAAAGAAGTGCTGAGCGTGCTGCGACTGCTGGCAACAGGCAAACTGGGGGCAGGCAGCTTAGGTGGCCCAATCAAGATTTTCCAAGCCGCTGGTCAAGAAGCTAGCCAAGGTGTTTCGCGTTTGCTGCTGTTCCTGACCTTCCTCAGTGCCAACTTGGCCATCTTGAACTTCCTGCCTATCCCCGCGCTCGATGGTGGCCACATGGTGTTCCTCACTGCAGAGGCGATCCGCGGCAAGCCCGTCAACGAAGAACTACAAGTTCGTTTGACGGTAGTGGGCATGATGTGCCTGTTGTGTTTGATGGCCTTCGTTATCGTCAAGGATGTCGTCGATCTCATCCCTTAGCTCTGAAGTTACCGTTGTCTTTGATGCCGTCGGTACGCTGATCTTCGCGCGACCGGCGGTGGCTGAAGCCTACTTCGATGCGGCCTGTCGATTTGGCTGGACCGGTCGACTTACAGACATCGAAAGTCGATTTCGTTCCTCGTTTTCAAGCATGTCAGGTCGAGAATTGGATTTTGCGACCGATGAGTCGCTGCAGCGTGTTCGTTGGCGCGAACTGGTTGGTAAAGTTTTCGCTGAACTGGAGAACCGTCAAGTTGATGCGATCTTCGAACACCTATGGGTTCACTTCGCACAGCCAGCGTCTTGGGAGGTCTACCCAGATGCGCTTGATGCAATTGAGCTGTGCAATGCGCGCGGTGTGCCTTGGTGTATCGGATCGAACTTCGATGCGCGCTTACATCAAGTCGTGGCTGGGCACTCTTCATTAGCCACATGCCAGCGAGTGTTCTGTAGCAGCCAAGTTGGTTTCGACAAACCGGCAGTTGAGTTCTTTCGCGGAATTGAAACGTCGCTTGGTATAGCGAACCATCAGATGATTATGGTCGGCGATGACGCTCGCTTGGACGCTTCAGCAGCTGAGCAAGCGGGTTGGATCGGATTGTGGCTTAATCGTGACCCAGACAATACGCCTGCCGATTTCGATGCGCCACCACAGTTAAGGTCGCTCGCCGAGTTGGAAATGTGGCTGTTGTAGATGCAACACTGGCGATTTTTCTATGCCCAATTCTCGAACGGCCAAAACTGCGTAAGCTTGAGCACTTACAAATTCACTTCGGGGAGAACTTCTAATGAGTCTAGTTGGCAGCAAGGTTGTAGTGGTGGGCGCGGGGACGGGCATCGGTCAAGCGATCGCTCGGTCGTTGGACAAAGCAGGCGCCACCGTTGCGATCGGTGGACGGCGTGAAGACGCGTTGCAAGAGACCGCAGCGGGAACCAAGATGCTCATGCACGGAGTCGATGTGGCCTCGCGTGAGAGTACAAATAGCTTCTTCGAGTGGGCCACAAAGCAACTTGGTCAAATCGACATCCTAGTCAACGCAGCCGGAGTGAACATCAAAAACCGCAGCATGGCTGACATGCCTCCCGAAGAGTGGGATCGTGTGATGGGGATCAATTCCACCGGAGCTTACAACTGCATGGCCGCAGTCCTGCCAGCAATGCGAGCTCGCAAATCCGGCACAATTATCAATATTTCATCCATCGCTGGAAAACGAGCTTCGGCGTTGGGCGGTATCGCTTACTGCGCCAGCAAGTTCGCCATGACCGCACTTGGCACGAGTGTGGCTAATGAAGTCGGTCCCGATGGAGTTCGCGTAACCAATCTTTATCCTGGTGAAGTCAACACGCCGATTCTTGAACACCGCCCCAATCCTGTCTCGGAAGAGCACAAGCAAAAGATTCTTCAGCCAGAACATGTGGCCGAGTTGGTACTCTGCCTCGTTTCATTGCCACCGTCAGTGCATGTGCCTGAAGTAGTCATCAAACCACTATGGCAAGGTTGGTACTAATCCATAGCCGGGGACCAACTGGGGCTTGCTCGCATTGAGGAGTCGTGAAGGGTGGGTCGCACTTGCCAAGTGCGACCATCTGCACTGGTCGAGTGTATGAAAGGTGGCCAACGAGCGTATGAAAGGTGGCTGGCACCATCCGCCCGCTGACGCGGAGAAATGCCAGCAAAAGCTTCGCAATAGGTGGCTGGCACCAACTGGCTTTCTTGTTCGTTCGTTCCGAAAGGTGGCTGGCACCAACTGGGCCTTGCTTGCATTGAGGACCAAAAGGTGACTGGCACCATCCGAGCGTTGGCGCGGGCGGGCGCGGAGAAATGACAGCAAAATCCGTTCTGCGAAAGGTGGCTGGCACCATCCGGCTGTCTGTCTGGCCCACGCAGGGTGGCTGGCACCAACTGGCTTTGGCGCGGTGGCAGGTGGGAGGCCTTTCACCGCGGAGCGGTCTTCAGACAATAGCCAGTGGTAAGCGGAACGCCACCACCGGAATGTTCGCGGAGCTGGTGTTTGATCCTGAAGGGCTCACAGAATCGGAGGTAAGCGTGGTTGGCGCGTCAACTCTGCGATCCCTTCAGGATCGACACTCACGCTACCACCCCAACCGGTGGTGGCGCTCCGCTTACCACCGGCTATTAGCTTGGATCCCTCCGGGATGGGATGGTGGTCGAGCGTAAGGTGGCTGGCACCATCTGACACTTGGTCCGCTAACCACCCTACCTACGTCCGTCGCGCAAGGTGCCAGCCACCCTACGTCCATCCGTTCCTGGAATGCTAGCAGATTGTCAGCGTGTGACGTGATGGTGGGTTGCTCTTGCCGCGTGCGACCATCTGCACTGCATGCGCATTCCCACATCGCTCCCGGCAGCGGTTCGATCCTGGAATGTCCGCCGTGCACCACTTTTGGGGTGTCGAAAACAATGTTTCGGAATTGTCAAATAACTCTCTGACCAGTTCCTGTCGATTGCTGGCAAAAACGCGCGAACCGAGTATCTATGCAATCATTTTGAAGAATCCGAGGGAGGCAACTCAACTTGCTTGGGGCTGGCCAAGTAGCCGATCAGGTCTCGAACTTGCTCGTGGCTAAGGGTTTGAAGCAGCCCGTCGGGCATCATTGAAACTTGCGATAAAGTTCGTTGTTCGATCTCAGGCTTGGGGACCACCAAACGTTCATTGGCAGTCTGGATCGTCAGGGCCTGGTCACTCTCGTCAACGATCAATCCGGTGATTACTCGGCCTGCATCGGTCAGAATGACCTCCATCTGAAAGTCCTTGGCTACAGCAGCACTGGGATCGAGTAGGTTCTCGAGCACGTAGTCTAAGTTGGTTCGCTGCGCCCCAGTAATCTCTGGACCGATCATTCCACCGGCACCAAACATGCGGTGGCAGTTCGCGCAAGTCTTATCAAAAATCGCGCGTCCAGCGGATAAGTTTGCGCGTTTCAATACTTCAGGCGTCAGGCGTTTTTTGTATCCAGCGATCAGCTTGGCCTTATCTGCAGGCGTAGATCGCATGTCGCCCCAAGCCTTGGTTATCCGAGCGCTTAAGGCGGTATCATTCAAGCTCAGCAACTGGCGCGCGGTGAATGCGGTAACATCCTTTCGCGACACACGATCTGTTTCGATCGCATCCATCAACTTTGTACCCCAGGAAACACGTGAGGCCAGAGTCTGCAAAACATCTTGTTTGGTGGCGCTGTTCAACGTGCCGTAAATCTCCAGCAGCAACTCCGGTGTAGTGGCCTCTTCAAACTCCGACAACCCACGAATCGATTCGCTTTGAACCGCTGGCTCATTCACCAGACTGATTAGCAAGGCCCCTACGCCTGCGGACTTCTTCGCAATCAAGGAGCGTATTGCCCTTTGACGATCTACGGCGGGCGCTTCCTTATCCATAGCCAGATTGCGAAGCGATTCGAGCGCTCGCGAATCGTTGAAGACGAGCGCCAGTTCGATCGCCGCTAAACGAACTTGGGCTGAGCCGTTCGCGTCTAGTTTTGCGAATGCTTCGGTCCAACTCTTGGGCATTGCCACAGTGCGTTGGCCTTCTAGTCCCTTCAGCATACCCATGAGCAAATCCAAGTGAGCGGCCTCGTCGGTGTCTGCCATGAGCAACTTGGTTAGCCCTTCCAGGCCAAGCTTGGCTTGTGCATGGGATGCGGCACGTCTGGCGATATGATTGCGATCGAGTGGGATCGCGGCCTTACGCGCGAGTTCGACAAACCGCAACATATCATTATCCACCAGCGGCTCGATACCGTACCAAATCATCAGTGGCAGATTCTGATCATTGGCGTCCTCCGCATGTTGCAACAAGCCACTGGCGATCTCCCAGCGGTCGCTGGGCAGCAAGCGTTGCAGTGCACAAGCCAACTGCAAGCGTACGTAGGGCGATACCTCACTGCCTGCCATCGCCGCCAATCGCTGGATACCGGTACGGCCCGCTTGATAGTTTTCGCACAGCAAGCGAACGACCCAACCGCGAACATATTCGCTTGCATGATTCAGTTGGCTGAATAAAAACGCGTCATCGATTTCGCCAATCGCATGCAGTGTCCACAGCGCTCGCAGTTTGCGAGGGACCTCGTCATGTTCTTCGAATATCTTCAGCAGATCTTTACGAACCGCCGTCATATCGCGACCTGCGGCCGCCCTCTCTTGTAGCACCCGCCGCGCATGACGCACGTGCCAGTCATTGCGATGCAAATGAAGCTTGACTAACTCGGCATCGGTTAGCTTCGAAACGTTCACATCCAAGGGCTTGGTTGGGCCATAGCTAACTTTATAAATGCGTCCCGTTTCGCGCTGCGTGTTGCGTACGCTATGGCATTCGCCAGTATCTGACCAGTCGGTAAAGAACACACTTCCGTCGGGCCCGTATTGGATCGTCACACCCATGTGCCACGGATCTTGCGACCGGATGATGTCGGGCGCATGGGAAGCGGAGTAACCTGAGCCCGAACGTTTCAATACATCGTTGTTAACACGCTTGCCGTGAATATTGTTCATAAAGACAGTGTTGCGGTATTTGTCAGGCCAGTTGTCGCCCAGGTAAACCATGGTACCGCAATGAGCGTGCCCACCGCCCAGCGTGTCTTCCTCGGGGCTACCGATTCCGAAGTGAAAATCGGGAGTCCCCAAATAGTGCAGATGGTCAGCAATCGTGGCTATACGTTCATAAGCAAAGCGGCTGGACTCGCGATTGCGCCACGGCTCGTAGTGCGCACTCTGAATTACATGGAACAGGTGCGGATTGACACAGTTCGAGACAAACCCTTCACCAAAATCATCCCAATCGATACCCCATGGATTGGTTGTTCCGTCCGCATACGGTTCCCAAGTGTGCTTGACGGGGTGGTAACGATAGACGCCGCCGTCAAACTGAGTCCGTTCCGCATCTGGCGTGCCTGGTTTAGCAATGCGAGAAAAGTTGGTGCGCCCGTGTGTACCGTATAACCAGCCATCAGGTCCCCACGCAAATCCATTGGCAAGGTTATGGCTATTGGCGTGAGTGCCAAACCCATCGAGCAGCACTTCCGGTTTGCCATCGGGAACATCATCGCCATCGCGATCTGGGATAAAATAGAAGCTTGGAGGTGACATGACCCATGCGCCACCAAAACCGACTTCGATGCCCGTGACGTAATTCAGTTGATCGTAAAACACGGTTCGCTTATCGAACTTGCCGTCGTTGTCCGCATCTTCGAAAATTACGATGCGGTCGCCCGGACTAGGACCGAAGTTGGGATAGTTGTACGCTTCAGCCACCCATAAACGACCGCGATCATCGAAGCAGAAACCAACTGGCTGCTTGACGTCCGGTTCACCTGCGAAGGCGGTTACATGAAATCCTGCCGGGACTATCATCGACTTGGCCGCTTGTTCTGGCGACAGCGGTCCAGTGGCTTCCTGTGCCACACCACTAACAGAAAAAAGGGTCAGAATCAGTAGCTGGTTTCGCAAGAAACCGGACATCTGCTGAATGCGCCACATGAGACCAGCACACATATTGAGCGACCTAAGAGGAAGTGATTTCAACACCCGCGACAATTACACCATAACTATAACAGCTCTTTAAAGTGCTGCTGAGCCTAACCCCGACTTGCAATAGGTTAATCAATGACTACCACCAAATCGATTCTGCAGAGAGTTGTAAAGGGCATTGTAGCGTTCGCCGTTTTGGCACCCGGCTCGCTTCCAGCCCTTGCTGACGATGCGGATGTCAAACGCCGTGAGCAAGCTGTAACGACCATCAAACGAGCTGCCGAGTTCTATCGTACGCGAGTTGCCAGTCATGGTGGCTATGTCTATCACTATTCGCTTGATCTCAGTCAGCGATGGGGCGAAGGTGAAGCGAGCCAGAATCAGATTTGGGTTCAGCCGCCAGGTACACCGACAGTGGGCCTAGCTTATGTCGCAGCCTACCGCGCCACCGGCGATCGATACTACCTCGACGCCATCGAGGAAGTCGCTTCAGCGCTCATCTATGGACAACTGAAATCAGGTGGCTGGACGAACTGCATTGACTTCGACCCCACTGGGGCACGAGTCGCTCAGTACCGAAATGGTCGAGGTAGCGGCAAGAACAACTCCTCGCTCGACGATGGTCAAACGCAAACTGCTATTCGCTTCTTGATTCAAGCTGATGCGGCTTTCGAGTTTAAGAACTCAGCCATTCATGAGGCCACGCTGCTCGCCCTGGATGCTTTGTTGGCCGCCCAATTCCCCAGTGGAGGATTCCCCCAAGTTTGGTCGGGCCCCGTTTCGAAGCAACCCATTGTTCAAGCGAGTTATCCCAAGCATGACTACCGTACCGAAGGACGAGTAAAGAACTACTGGGACATGCCAACCTTGAATGACAACGTCTGCGTGTACGTGGCTCATGCGCTTCGCGATGCTTATCACGTCTACCAAGAGGAACGCTATCTCCATGCGATTAAGAAGCTCGGCGACTTTTTGCTGCTCGCACAGATGCCCGACCCGCAACCTGCTTGGGCACAGCAATACAATTATCAGATGCAGCCGATATGGGCTCGTCGCTTTGAACCACCTGCGATCTCTGGCCATGAGTCTCAGAGTATCGTTGGGTTGCTAATCGAGATCGCGGAACTAACCAAGGATCCAAAGTACCTCAAAACGTTACCTGCGGCGATTGCATACTTGCGCCGTAGCACTCTTGCTGACGGCCAGATCGCTCGTTACTACGAATTGGAAACCAACCGACCGCTCTACATGCACCGCGATGGTGACGAATACTCGCTGACTTTCGATGACAGCGATTTACCTGCCCATTACTCTTGGAAGACCAAGTCCCAAGTCGACCGACTTCAAAAGCAGCTCGACAACTTCGGCAAGCCAACCAAACCCAAGAAACACTCCGACCAGGCAGTGGATCAGATCATCCAGGAACTGGACGATCAAGGTCGCTGGGTCACGACCGCAAAGGGTGACCGGCTTGTCGGCCAAGCTAGACTAGCGCCCGGCGAGCAGTTTATTTCGTCGGCCGCGTTCAGCGAAAACGTGACTTTGCTCAGCGAGTATCTCGCACGCTACGCTAGGTAAGTTGATGAAACGAAGGGGCATCTCATGGGAACATGAGGCGAATGCCCCCCAAAGAGAGCTTCGGAGCATCCCAAGCACAAGACTCGCAGCCTCCTCTACCCTAAAATCAACTTGTGCTGTAGCACTAACTCAAAACCACCCAGCAACTTCAACCGACTGTCAACATGCCAATCTATTCAAGCCGCAAACGCTTCCTCGAATACCTTCAAGAAGTTGAAGATCGGCGGCGCGGTAAATCCAAGGACGACTCCGGTGAGAAGAAAAAGGCGGCTCGGCAGCGCAGTTTCTGGGAGCTGCTGATCGCTTTCTGGAAGCAACTAGGCGAACATCAGGGAAAGATCATCTTCTCGCTATCGACCTTGACAGTGGCCACCCTGCTGGGGCTCCTTCCTCCAGCTGGAACCAAATTGGCGATCGATTATGTGCTGACCGAACCGCCGCAACCGATGCCCAGCTGGTTAACCGCAGTCACAGGTTCGCTCTCGCGGATTCAGTTGCTGTGGTGGATTGCTTGCGCCGTTGCGGTCGTCACTTTGCTCCGTACAGCGATTCACTTGTGGGGTCGCTGGTATGCCACCAAAGCGGTCAACATGGTCCAGTCCGATATCCGTCGTCGCACTTTTGAACATTCATTGCGATTGCCACTGCATCGAATCCAAGCGATGAAAACTGGTGGTGCAACCAGTTTGATTCGAGAGGATGCTGGCGGTGTCGCTGAGTTGATCTTCAACATGCTGTACAACCCCTGGCAAGCCATTATTCAATTGCTCGGCAGCCTGTGTGTGTTACTGATTGTTGACTGGCGATTGATGGTCGGAGGATTGCTGTTACTGCCCGCTGTTTGGATCACGCATCGTACGTGGATTCATCGCGTTCGTCCGCTGTACAAAGACATTCGCAATCGTCGCCAACAGGTGGATGCTTCGACAACCGAAGCTTTTGGTGGTATCCGAGTTGTGCGTACGTTCGCGAGAAATCGGACCGAGTCTAGTCGCTTTACGCGCGGGACACACTTGCTAGCGAGGCAGCAGTTGATGGTGTGGTGGTCGACGCGTGTCATCGAAGTGGTCTGGGATGTGCTCATTCCGTTGGCGTCGTGCGGATTGCTGCTTTATGGAGGCTGGCAAATTCTTCAAGGCCATTTGTCGCTGGGCGATTTGATGATGTTCTTGGTTTACTTGACGATGCTACTGGGACCAATCGCATCGATCGCATCCAGCGCTATGCAGTTTCAAAATAATTTGGCGGGGCTTGATCGAGTCTTGGATCTGTTAACTGAGCCGACCGAAGTAGTAGGCAATGCTGGAGCCCGTGATGTACAGCGCAGCGATGTAGCGGGCGCCATCAAATTCGATAACGTAAGCTTCCGCTATCCAAACGTAGAACAGTTTGTGCTCAGCGGTGTGTCTTTCTCGGTCAAAGCAGGCAGCACCGTTGCACTCGTCGGTCGCAGCGGGGCTGGCAAGACAACTCTCTGCAATTTAGTCGCAAGGTTTTACAATCCAACGTCCGGCTCCATTCACTTGGATGGAAACAACTTGAACGATATTCAACTCGAATCGTATCGACGGTTATTGGGCGTTGTCGAACAGGACGTGTTTCTGTTTGACGGAACGGTTTTCGAAAACATCGCTTATGGTCGACGGGGTGCCACACTTGCCGAAGTCCAAGCGGCCACTGAAGCTGCGGCGGCTCGAGAGTTCATCGAAGCCCTGCCTCAGGGATTTGAAACATGGATCGGAGAACGCGGCGTCAAGCTGAGTGGTGGTCAGCGTCAGCGATTAGCCATCGCCCGCGCGATACTCGCCGATCCAAAGATATTGATCCTCGACGAAGCGACCAGCAACCTCGACAGCGAAAGTGAACGCCTGATTCAAAACAGTCTAAAGCGACTGCTACAAGGCCGAACCGCTTTTGTGATTGCTCATCGACTCAGCACGATCACCCATGCCGATTTGATTCTCGTCTTGGACGGCGGACGAATCGTTGAACAAGGGACCCATCAACAACTGCTGGACCAAGGCGGGCTCTACAATCGGATGGTGGTCTTGCAAACTGAAGATGTTGCCACGACAAAGGGTTCAGCTGTGACCGTCTAGGGCTTGTCGATTCTTAGGTAACGGAAGCCGTCTAAACTTTCAAAGCAACTGGTTTCATGAACGTGCCTGTCCAGGCCCCAGTCCGTTGGTCCAGTTTTCTGGAGCGCGGACGTCCTCGTCCGCTGAACCCGCCGATTATGCTAACACAACCCGTTTCAGGCTCGTTGATTACTGCCTAGCGGAATGCGTCAAGGTCTTCCGCTAGGTTTGCACTGCACGTAGCTTTGTATTGGCACCTGCGGGGTGGAAATGCAGGCATTTTGTGCTGCGTAATCGCGATTGTCGGCCGATTACTTGGATTTTTGCCCTTATCGATATGCCTGGAGTGGGTTATCCTGGAAGGGTCTTTTGAACAAACCTTTTAGTTGGATCCCTTGCAGCGGAATTACGTGCCTGAGGATTTGGAAAAGTCCCTATGGCAAAATCGTTCGCTGATCTTCCGATTATTGAAACTATTCAGGCAGCTATTCGTGCGGAGGGATACACCATCCCGACCCCAATCCAGCTGGCCGCAATTCCACCTCTTCTGGAAGGTCGTGATCTGCTCGGATGTGCCCAGACGGGCACCGGCAAAACGGCCGCATTTGCGATTCCAATTTTGCAATTGCTGGCTGCGAACCCTCAAAAAGCCACGCCGCATTATCCTCGAGCCTTAATACTGGCGCCGACTCGCGAATTGGCGGTTCAAATCACCGAGAGTTTCGACACTTACGGCGCAGGCCTTAAACTGCGTTGCACGTCTGTTTTTGGCGGAGTCGGCCAAGCCTCGCAAGTCAACGCGATGAAACGTGGCGTTCATGTGTTGGTCGCAACCCCCGGCCGTTTGCTAGATCTGATGGAACAAGGCCAAATCTATCTCGATCGGCTCAGCTACTTCGTGCTCGACGAGGCGGACCGCATGCTCGATATGGGGTTCATGCCCAGTCTTAAACGCATCGTCCGCGCACTTCCGAAAAAGCGACAGTCGATCTTTTTGTCAGCGACGATGCCACCGCCGATCGAGGAGCTGGCCAGTCAGTTGTTGCACGAGCATGTCAGCGTCATGATCACGCCGCCCGCAAC
The DNA here is from genome assembly GCA_033761895.1 of Pirellulaceae bacterium. Classification (GTDB taxonomy): domain Bacteria; phylum Planctomycetota; class Planctomycetia; order Pirellulales; family Pirellulaceae; genus Aureliella. Next base: position 21,549 of record JANRMD010000262.1, read on the forward strand.
AACGGCGCAGCGCGTGACTCAGCGAGTGATGTTTGTCGCCAAAGATGATAAGCGCTATCTGCTCGAAAAACTGCTCGAAGAAAATTCACTTAGCAAAGTACTGGTTTTCACCCGAACCAAACATGGCGCCGACCGCCTGTGCAAGCAACTTCGCATGAGTGGTCTGGCTATCGACGCGATTCACGGTAACAAATCGCAAGGGGCTCGGCAGCGAGTCTTGGGCGAATTGAAGAATGGCAAGCTGCGAGTGCTCGTCGCGACAGATGTGGCAGCCCGTGGCATTGACGTTGATGCAATTTCGCATGTGATCAACTACGAGATCCCAACGGATCCGGAAAGTTATGTGCATCGCATTGGTCGTACGGCGCGGGCCGGCGAGACGGGCGAGAGCATTTCTTTCTGCGACGTGGACGAAGTACCAAGTCTGCGCGATATCGAAAAGGAGATCGGCCAATCGATTCCAATCGATCGTGATCAACCCTATCACTACGATGGTGCCGAACGCGGTAGTGCGCGCGGCCCCAAGAAACCGAGAGTACGTGGTCCTCGCGATCGCGGTGCTCGCGGCCCGAGCGAATCGCGCGGTGATTACCGTGGCACCAAGAAAACGGCGACTTCATTTGCTGGTGGCGGAGCTAACGATGGACGAGCCGCCGAAAGCCGCTCCAGTGAAGGTCAAACCGAAGCCCCGCGTCGCAAACGCTCCATCAGTGGCAAGGTCAAGAAAGTCAAAACGGACACTCGTAAGACCTATGGCTTTGCACATGCCAAGCCAAAGTCGTCAGGCAAAAAACGCCCGCCTCGCTAGAGATCGCTCGAAATGCTAGAGGGCTTGTCGATTACTGGGTAGCGGAATGCGTCAAGCATTTCGAGGACCAGCCGGCCGGGATGTTGCGACTCGGCGAAGCGTAGGCTGCTAACAACCTCAGCCCTCGTCGCCATTCGTCACCGCGTCTGAAGATTAGTGAGAAACCGAACGATCCGCAGAGTAAATCTGCGGGATTAACCGATGGGCGTT
>JANRMD010000263.1:0-5589 GCA_033761895.1 Pirellulaceae bacterium
TTCTGAACCCAGCAAAGTTGCCTTCGCTCATGCATTGAAGCTGGCCCTGGACGCTCAGGCAATGCTGCAAATGATGCACGTGGACAAGCACGGGATGGCGACTTGGGAGGATTTCCCAAGTGTCCGAGAGACATTGATACGCTGGAAGGTGCTGCCCGAAGGTAGCAGCCGTGATGAGGTCGAAAAGCTAGGCATTACTGTCAACAAACTTATCGCCTCCAGCGCTGATCCGGTTAAAGCCTGCATCGATTACTTCGAGGTCCATGATGTCGACTTGATCGTCCTCTCCGTCCATCAGCGCGATGGCGTGATGCGGTGGCTAGAGAACATGGTTGGCGAGCGGATTTCGCAGGGCTCAAAACAAAATACACTGTTTATTCCAGTTGGACAGTTGGGATTCGTATCCCAAGTCGATGGAACCGTGACGCTGGACCATATCCTAATTCCAGTCGTGAAAAAGCCCCGCGGAGAAGCGGCAGTCCGTTTTGTGCAGAACTTGATCTCGAGCTTGAATCTTCCATCCGGCAAAGTAACCCTACTGCACGTTGGGCCGTCAGATACCATGCCCTTTGTCCAACATCCACTGAACAGCGGATGGACCTGGAATCGCGTTCGGCTGGAAGGCGAACGAACGGAGGCAATCGTTAAATACGCCAAGGAAACAGACGCAAAACTAGTCGTCATGACCACCGACGGACCAGATCGTTTTCTGGATGGCCTCCGCGGAACAACCTCGGAGCGAATCCTGCGCAAAATACATTGTCCGGTGGCCGTCGTTCCAGTTGAATCCGTCGTCGAGTAGCCAAGCCTTTGCGAGTGTGTTGATTATTGGTAGCGGAAGCCGTCAAAGGCTTTCGGGAGCCCCGGTAGCCGCCCCTGCCAAGCGGTGGTTAGTCACCCCGCATCGTGTCCACCGTCTGGCGACGGTGGCTACTCGAAATGCTTGACGCATTCCGCTGCGAGAATACTAGAAACGTTTGGCGCATTCTGCTACTAAGCACTAAGGGCTGGCTGGCGTTCTTCGCAACGCTCCAGTGTACGAGTTACGCGATCGATGACCTTGGCTTCACTCGCCGAGATCTTCCCTAGCCCCATCACACCACCAGATGCATGAGCAACCACGCGGCAGAGACCGATCATCTCTTTGATCAATTTGTCTCGTACTTCGGCGTCGAGTGTTTGCAAAGTTGCGGTCGAAAACTCTGCCCAGACCTGCCACAATTCCTCAGTCGGTCGCTTGCGAAACCATTCGTGCTCAAGCATCATCGAAGTCGTGCTCTTCGAGATCCCCTTAGTTGCGAGGACTTCGGATATGACTCCCTTTTCCATGTCGTCGGCACTACCATCTGCCCACGCGACAAACAGCAATGGAACCCAAATAAACGCAGTTAGCGTCGATAGCTCAAATCCCGAATCCGCCAGCATTTCGAGGTGCTTCCTATCGCGAATTCCAGTGGCTGACGCGAACAGTCGAATCTTCTCTTCTCGTTGAAGCCGCCGGCTAAGCTGCTCAATTAGTTCTTGATCCATCCGAAAGAAAAACGCCTCTTCTAACGCTTGTCCGCGCGTTGGTTTCATGGATTGGGTAAGCATCAGGTTCTCCTTGGTTTAAGAATCGGTTGCGTACTCTTTCTTCGGCTGAATTCTAGCGAGCCGATTAACACAGAAAACTTAATAACGCGCTACGATTAGATAAAAATTCCTAATGTGACGTTACACCGCAATACGTCCAGAAAACGAATCCGTTATCTGGCTAGATGACTCAGTGGTACGTGTGGATGAGATCTTCACACGCAGTGACGCAAGACAGCGCCTCAGGAGAATTGAGCGAGGCTGCACGACTGGACACGACCAATTGATGGCACTCGTCGGCCAGTCGGTCGGCAATCTCAGGTAGCACGCTACCGGCTTCATGGCTTCGGATGCAAGTGACACAGGTTTGTCCCAGCCCCGAAGCCACTTGAATGACACTGTGGAACTCGACGTTCTCGGCTGCCGCCAGACTCTTGATCAGCACCAGACTCGCCAATAGACAAGAGTAGCATTCGTCGATGAGTTGCTCATTCATGTTGCACCAAGGCTAAATGCACTGGCGCAGCATGCAATTGCAAGGTCCCAAGAAGCGATTTCATACGACGGAGCGTCCTCGAACAGCATTGGCGATCATACTGATCAGGAACAGGACGATGAAGATGAAGAACAGAACTTTGGCGATGCCCGCTGATGCAGTCATCACGCCACCAAAGCCCAATACGCCAGCGATTAACGCGATGACCAAAAATGTGAGTGCCCAAGTAAGCATAACTTTCTCCGATTCTGATTGAGTGGAAACTATTCGACAACCGTTCTCATCTAAGCAAGGCCCGTGCCGTTATTGCGGACTAGTGCTGCAGGGACATGGTTTACTCAGTTAGCAGGCGACTGCGAAGTTGACCCGAAGCGCTTTAGATTGATGTTGCGTTATTGGTGTTTTGCTGTTCCGCGAAGTCGCATAAAGCCAAGTATTTCGCACTCGTACTCAGCCGAAGGCGGTACTGGTACTCAAATCTTCACCCGCGAGTAAGAGTGCGAGTACCATGTTATTGAGTACGAGTGCGAATAAAAGCGAAACGTGCAACATCAAAAGCGTTAGCGAGGGCTACATCGTCAACTCGACGCCGTAACTCGTTCCCTCGCTTACGCTTCGGGTTGGGGAGGCCTGTTTTGTTGCAGCTACGATTGTCCCAACCGTAGCTGCAACAACTGAGACAATTGTGCGACATTCAACCCCAAAATAATTGTGTTGAAGCACCAGCCATTTCGCAAAGTGAGCGATAAACGCTCAGGTTGCGCGTCGTCATACCACTTTGTGGGTTTAGTCCGCACAGCCAGACTGCGCGGCAGCCTTCCAGCGAGTGCTTACGCCATAGGATCTACAGCGGCGCGAGCCGTAACTCTGCTTGAAGGGCCAAGCTGGTATTTTCGCAGGCCTCGATGACCTCATCCACCAATCGGGTCCAGCACAGCCCGTTAGCACCCAATGTCGCTTGTTCAAGCTGCTCAGCGAGGGCAGTTAGGGGCTCCGCCCGGAAGTTCGATACGAGACCTTTGATCGCATGCCCAAGATGATGCAACTGTCCCACGTCATGGCCGTCTGCGGCATCGCGCAGTTCAGCCGCCAGGACCGGCAGGTCTTCAACAGCGATCTGCATCAAGCCCTTCAATAGCACACAATCGTGATCCAAATTTGCCCGCGTAAACTCCAGATCCAAAGTAATCGAAGTCATCTATGCCTCAACTTGAAATTTGGGCCGATTGCAAATCACATTTCGAAGCGCCATGGCGGTAATCGGTTTAGCGAGGTGATAATCAAACCCAGCCCTTGCCGATTTTCGCAAATCTTCGGCTTGAACATTTCCGCTGATTGCAACCAAATAGATCTCACCCGCTGTGCTCTGCAATCGGATGTTGCGAGCGACTTCCAATCCAGAGAGCGAGCCAGTTAGATTGATGTCGCAGAGCACGATGTGCGGCTTGAAGGTTGACACTTTCTCAAGTCCGCTCAATGCATCCGTAGCTTCTGCAAATTCATGTCCAGCGTTTGTCAGAAGAACGCGCAGTGTCAAGAGCACATCTCTTCGGTCATCGATGGCTAGTATTCTCAGTGGCTTTCCTTCGCAAGCGACTTTGTTCGAATCCATTTTGGTGGTAGGGAAGGCTTCGTCGGCAGCTTGTACCTGGGACAAATCGCTGGGCTCGTAGTCAACCATCATGCGATTGGCGATCTGAGCGATCACGCTCGCTTGCCGCTGAATCGATTGAAGGAGTGGTGCAAGCGCTGGAGACGTATTGAGGGCTAACAGCACTTCGCTGCCAGTGAGAACACTCGATAGCGAGTTGCGTAAGTCGTGGGAAGTTGCGCGCAGGTAGGCTTCGATCCGCAACGCTTCGCTTGCAGCTGCCGCTTTCAGGCGAGCATTTTCAATTTCTAGAAGCTGAATTCTATTGACGGGCACGTTTACTCTCTGACGTCATGGTGTGACTGTACAATTCGCTCCAGCGGCTGTATTCCCCCAACTCCAACTGCGAATCTCAGGCATGTCTTCCCCGAATTCACAGATATACTTGCGGTGCTCAACCAGCTTTGCGGCCAGTGTCTGCTTTAAGGCGGCCCCAGCAGCACCAAGGGACGCTAAACGATCCATCACATCCATCGCCAAGTGATATCTATCGAGGTCGTTCAAAACCGTCATGTCGAAGGGGGTGGTAATCGTCCCTTCTTCTTTGTAACCACGAACATGAATGTTCCGATGATTGGTACGGCGATAGGTCAGCCGATGCACTAGCGTCGGGTAGCCATGAAATGCAAAGATGATGGGTTTATCTACGGTGAATATTGCGTCGAAAGCCGAGTCTGGTAGGCCATGGGGGTGCTCACTGCTCGGTTGCAGGCGCATGAGGTCAACAACGTTAACAACACGAATCTTTAACTCTGGCAAATGCTCTCTCAAGATCGAAACAGCAGCCAGTGTCTCGAGGGTAGGGACATCTCCGCAGCATGCCATCACTACGTCAGACGCATCGCTACCCTCATTGCTTGCCCAGTGCCAAATGCTCAGCCCTGCTTTGCAGTGGGCCGCGGCCTCGTCCATCGTCAGCCATTGCGGGGCAGGATGTTTGCCTGCTACCACGACGTTGACATAGTTATGACTCCGCAAGCAGTGATCCATAATGGACAACAGGCAGTTGGCGTCTGGAGGCAAGTAGACGCGAATCACTTCCGCTTTCTTATTCACCACTACGTCAAGAAAACCAGGGTCTTGGTGCGTGAAGCCGTTGTGATCCTGCCTCCACACATGCGAGGCGAGCAAGTAGTTCAGCGATGCAATGGGTTTTCGCCATGCCAAACCACGCGTGACCTTAAGCCACTTAGCATGCTGGTTAAACATGGAATCGACTATGTGAATGAACGCTTCATAGGAATTGAAGATCCCATGGCGTCCGGTAAGCAAGTAGCCCTCCAGCCACCCTTGGCATTGATGTTCACTGAGGACCTCCATTACGCGTCCGTCAATCGCCAAGAACTCATCCGCGTCTAGTATCTCAGCTTCCCATTGGCGATCCGTGGTTTCAAACACAGCGGCCAGTCCATTTGAAAGCGTCTCGTCGGGGCCAAAGATCCGAAAATTTCGCTGTTCGCTATTTAGCTTTACGACATCCCGCAAGAATTTTGCAAGCACACGCGTATCGCCAAGACCGCGCGCACCGCGTTCCACCAGTTCACTTGCGTAGTTTCTGACCTCGGGGATTTGCAATTCAACCAGCATTCCACCACCGTTCGCATGAGGGTTCGCTCCCATACGGCGATTTCCAACCGGTGCACAATCCCGAAGTTCGGGTACGAGTCGTCCCTCGGCATCGAAGAGTTCTTCGGGTCGATAACTCCTCAGCCAATCTTCCAACATGCGGAGATGTTCAGGATGCGAAGTGGGACCAGCGACACCATTCTTTATAACGCGTGCGACCGATAAGGCAATGGATTATGGCCAGACTTTGGAGATTAGTTTTCTTAGCGGAGGAGATTGGTCGCTCGGAAACGGAACACGCCGA
>JANRMD010000264.1:0-15780 GCA_033761895.1 Pirellulaceae bacterium
AACTACAGTACGACTGGCATTGGAATTTCAATACTGGATCGGGTGAAATGGGGAACTGGGGCGTGCACGTACTTGATGACGCGCGCAACAACGTTTTCCTGGACAAGGTCACTTTGCCGCGCCGCGTGATGGGCGGTGGCGGGCGCGTGGTTTGGAACGACGACGCAGAGACACCCAATGTGCACTTTGTTTACTTTGATACTGGCGAAGTGCCAACATTGATTGGACTGTCCAACTTGCCCGAAGCTCCAGACAAGAACAGATCGCCGAAAATCAAAGGACCAGGCAGTGGTTATGTCGTTCAATGCGAAGGTGGCCGTTTTGAAGGGCAACGAGGCAGAGCGGTTGCGTTTGACAAAGACGGCAAAGAGATGCGAACCTTCAAAGGCAACAGTGGCGGTCGCTTGCACCAAGAGAACTTTATTGAAGCCGTGCGCCGCCGCAATGCGAGTTTACTGAACACCGATGTGCTGGTTGGCCATCATTCGACCGGTTGGTGCAACATGGCCAACGTGGCTTATCGCGCAGGGACTCAATACACACCCGATGCTGCAGCTTCACTTGCCAAAGAAGTCCCTGGCTGGGGTGAGTTGCTGGAAGAAATGAAGCAACACTTGGCCGCCCATTCGATCGATATCAATAGCATGGATATTCGGCTGAGCCCAATGTTGGAAATCGATCCAAGCTCGGGTCGGTTCATTGGGGCAAACGCGGAGAAAGCCAATGCATTCCTCAAGCGTGAGTATCGCGCACCTTACGTCGTGCCCCAAATCACGTAAAGTGAGGTTGCTTCAACAACTTTGGGGTTGATGTTTAGTTCTTCGATGTTCCATTGAGACGCATGTTTATGATCCGATGTGCCCTTATCCTGACAAGCCTACTCGCTGTTGCAGTGGCTCATGCGCAGGATAAGCCGATCGAAGTTCGCGAAAACACTACGTTTTCATCGGAACAGATCGAGTACTTTGAGACCTACGTTCGGCCTGTTTTGGTTCAGCATTGTTACGATTGCCACAGCTCCGACGCAGCGGAGTTGCAGGCGGGGCTGTACGTTGACAGTCGCGAAGCGCTGATCCGAGGAGGCGAATCGGGAGCTGCGGTGGTGGTTGGCAAGCCGGCCGAGAGTTTACTGATCTCGGCGGTGAAGTACCAAGGTACGGAGATGCCGCCCGATCGCAAACTAGATCAACGGCAGATCGATGCTTTGAGCAAGTGGGTCGAGATGGGCGCGCCTTGGCCGCAAGTCACTTCGTCCCCTGGAACTCCAACTGTAGAATCGAAGCGGGATTGGTCCACGTTTGACTGGGATGCAGCTCGGCAAAGCCACTGGGCCTGGCAGCCAATCCGCCACCCAGAAGTTCCAGCGGTCGCTGCAAGGGCCTCGGGTGAAATACTTAGTCCGATCGATAACTTTGTGATCGTTCGCCGCACGCAAGCTGGACTGCATTCCGTTCCGCGCGCGGCAGCGTCCATTCTGGCTCGACGCATCTATAACGATCTTATTGGCATCCCGCCGACCCAAGCACAGTTGCAAGCCTTTCTTGCAGCGGAAGCCACGGATCCGCAACGTGCGGTAGCATCGCTGGTGAGTGAGTTGCTGAGTTCTCCGTTGTATGGACAACGCTGGGGACGACACTGGTTGGATGTGGCTCGCTATAGCGATGGGCGGGGCGGCTTTCTCGAAGGTGATAAGGCGCTAGATGAGGCGTGGCGCTATCGAGACTGGGTTGTGGATGCATTCAATAACGACATGCCGATCCATGAGTTTATCCGCTTGCAGATTGCTGGCGACTTAAGCGGCGATCCCTCACAGGCTGTGGCCACCGGTTTCTTTGCGCTTGGTCCTACTTATCAATCCGACGGTGGCGATCCCGATAGTATCGCACAATCGCGCGCTGAGACACTTGATGATCGCATCGACATTTTGACTCGCGGACTGCTTGGTATCACCGGTTCCTGCGCCCGATGCCACGATCACAAATTCGATCCGATCCCACAACAAGATTACTATTCGCTCGCCGGAGTCTTTAATAACTCGGCGACACACGATCTACCGCTTGCTTCGGCCGAGGTGGTCCAGCGCTATGACAACCACAAGAAAATGGTCGATGAGCTGAACAAGAAGATTAAGTCCTTTACCAAGAAGTCCAAGAAAGAAAAGAAAGCAACCGGCGAGGCCACCGCTGAGGATGAAGCGACAGCAGAGGAACTGGCTCAACTCGAGCAGTGGAAGTTGGAGCTTGCTGTGTTGGAGAAGAATTCGCCTCCCAATTATCAGCTTGCGCATACATTGCACGATACAGGCAGTGAAGACATGAAGATCGCGCTGCGAGGTAATCTTCTCAAGACAGGTGATGTGGCCCAACGTCGGTTCCTGAGGATTATTGCAGGCGCCGAACCAACTCGCTTTAACCGTGGAAGCGGTCGCGAAGAACTGGCTGCTGCAGTAATTGATTCCACCAATCCGTTAACGGCGAGAGTTTTTGTAAATCGAGTTTGGCAACATCATTTTGGTGTCGGCTTAGTCCGTACGCCTAGCAACTTTGGTGCGCTCGGTGAAAGTCCAACGCATCCGGAGTTGCTCGATTGGCTTGCCAGTGAATTCGTTGCGAATAGTTGGTCGCTCAAGTCGCTTCATCGGCTGATCCTTACCTCGGCCACTTACCAGTTGGCTAGTGATTACGATGAGCCATCGTTTAGGGCTGATAGCGACAATCGCTTGTTGTGGCGCATGAGCCCACGAAGGATGGATGTCGAGGCTTGGCGTGATTCGTTGTTGGCCGTTACCGGTGAACTTGATCCAGCCCTGGGTGGACCCTCGCATCCCAATATCACGGAGACCAAACGCCGGACCTTGTATGCCAAAGTTGCTCGCAATGGGGATGTTTTTGGATCGGATACGTTCTTGAGGCTGTTCGATTTTCCACTGATGCGGGCGACCGTGGAGCAGCGTCCGAGTAGTATTGTGCCACAGCAGTTTTTGTTTTTTCTAAACAGCAGCTTCATGGTCGAACGAGCCAAAGCGCTGGTGGCCAAAGTGCATCCACTGAGCGATTCCAACGCGGAGCGTATCGAGCAGGTTTATCAATTGCTCTTTTCACGCAGTCCAGAGCCTCAAGAACTAGAGATCGGTTTGCAGTTCGTCAGTTCTCAAGACGCTGGTAGTGAGCTTTCTAGCTGGGATCGCTATGCACAAGTGTTGCTCAGTTCCAATGAGTTTATGTTTGTAAGGTAAACCAATGTTTCACCGCAATCCGTTTCAGCCGATCGATCGACGCGACGCGCTCCGACAACTAGGGGCTGGCTTTGGAACACTTGGTCTAGCGAGTGTGCTTGCCCAATCGAACCTACTGTCGAGTGTGGCCACAGCGCATCCAGCAGCACCTTTGGACTCGCCCTTGGCCCCCAAAGCTCCGCATTTCGCCCCTAAAGCCAAGCATGTGATCCAGTTATTTATGCCTGGCGGACCATCGCAAGTCGATACTTTTGATTACAAACCACAACTGGCCAAGCATGCTGGTGAACGGCCTGAATCGGTCGATCGGAAATCGTTGCGAAACACCAAGATGGGCTTGATGCCATCTCCGTACTCGTTCAAGCGTTATGGGCAATGCGGTAAGTATGTGAGCGAGATTTTTCCGCATGTTGCCGAGTTGGTCGATGACATTTGCTTCGTTCACTCCATGCACACCGATACGCCCGAGCACGCTAGTGCCATGATGATGATGAACGCAGGGCACCTGCAACCTACCCGTCCAAGCATGGGATCATGGCTGGTCTATGGACTAGGCACGGAGAATCAGGATTTGCCTGGCTTTATCGCGATGAGCCCCAGGGCGCAGCCCCGCAATAAACTGGCCAATTGGGGAAATGCATTCCTGCCTGGAGCCTATACCGGCACGTACGTGAACATTCACGATATGAAACCGGAGCACATTATGCAGGATCTAAAGAATCACTGGTTGCCCAAGCTGGAGCAGCGACAGCAAGCGGATCTGTTGACCAAGCTAAATCAAATGGATCTCGAGCGTCAGCGGCACGACCCGCAACTCGAGGCCAGCATTCAAACGATGGAAATGGCGTTTCGAATGCAGTTCGCTGTCCCTGATGCCTTTGATACCACGCAGGAATCGAAGGCAACATTAGAGATGTACGGCGACAGTGAGTATGCCAAGGGCTGTCTACTTGCACGGCGTTTGATCGAACGTGGAGTGCGAACGGTTCAACTCTCGCACTCCATCGACGGCTACGATATAGCTTGGGACACAGGGCATAACGATATTGTGGATGGCCATCGTGCCCTAGCGGTTGCCTGCGATCAAGGTATCGCAGCGTTAATCAAGGACCTCAAGCAACGCGGTTTGTTCGATGAGACCTTAGTGATTTGGGGCGGCGAATTTGGACGTGCACCAACTTCAGAAGGTCAAAAAGGTCGTGACCATGATCACTACGGATTTACGATTTGGATGGCCGGCGGCGGAGTAAAGGGTGGTTTGAGTTACGGTGCAACGGATGAATTCGGATTGACCGCCGTTGAAGAGCGTGTGCACGTTCATGATTTACATGCCACTATCTTGCATCTCATGGGCTTGGACCACGAACGGTTGACGTATCGCTACAGCGGCCGTGACTACAGACTGACCGATGTGCATGGGAAGGTCATCGAAGGGATTATTGCTTGAGCTGACGCTTGACTTTTACAATTCCTCGTTTTTCGACCCCCAAAGGTAGTGATCAGAGCATCACAGCCCGTGGACTGATTCTAGAATCTGATTGGTCGCCGTCGACTTGTTCAGCACGTAGAGATGAATACCGGGTACTCCGGCGTCCAGCAATCCTTGGACTTGTTTGCGAGCGTGTTCGACGCCAACGGCAAATTGTCCTGACTCGTCCGACTGGGCGGTGAGTTTTTGGACGAACTCATCGGGCAAACGAGCTTTGCACAGCGATGCAATGCGTTGTACTTGGGCTAGGCTTAGCACGGGCAGAATGCCAGGCACGATGGGGATTGAAATCCCAGCGGCCACACAGCGATCGCGGAAACGGAAGAAGTCGTCGTTGTCGTAGAATAACTGGGTCACCACGATATCGGCGCCTGCGTCCACTTTGCGTTTCAGATTGACCAGATCGACTTCGGCGTTGGGGGCTTCCTGATGGACTTCGGGATAACCTGCGACTGCGATGCCGAATTCAGGAAACTCGGCGCGGAGCATCTCGACCAGTTCATTGGCGTAGCTTAGGCCGCCGTCGACGGGTTTGAACGATGTTTCGCCCTTAGGAGGATCACCGCGCAAGGCAACGATATAGTCGATGCCGTTCTCGCGCGCTGAATTCAAATAGTCGCGCAGTTGTGCTCGTGTTGAACCGACGCAAGTCAAATGGGAAGCGACTGGAATGCCATGCTCGCGTTTAACGCCAGCAGCGATGTGCATAGTGCGGTCGCGAGTCGATCCTCCAGCTCCGTAGGTGCATGTAAAAAAGTCTGGCTTGTGGACGGCTAGCTCACCGACCGTTTTCATCAAGTCGGCCACACCTGCGTCGGATTTCGGCGGAAACAATTCGAACGAAACCACGCATTTTTTGGTTGCAAACAAAGACTTTAAGTTCATTTTTACGTGCTGCGAAAGGAATTTTTGCGGCCTACGCCCCAGACTATACGACCGTTACAGTGGCTATAACTTAATTTGTTGGGCTCAAATATCACAGCCGTAAAGGAACAAAAACTGCCACTCCAACCAACAAATGCGTTGCAAAGCGTTTACTTGTTCGGGCTTTGACGATAATGCGCGCTCGCAACATTCAACCAAAACCTCGGCTACTTTAGTTGGACTGGAAAGCTCCCGGATTGGCAACGGAGTGCTCGAAACAAACTGTTGGGCGTTTTCGTTAGCACCAAGGAAGCTAGCCAGTTGCTCCAAGACCGGATGTCGACCAACGCGGCGAAACCAGTACTTTGCATTCCAGAAATCCCCTTCGCGGCGGTGCATGATGCCGTGCCAATAGGATCCCTCGGCCGTCTCCAAGCTCTGACTAACCGAGTGCGAACGATCCAGCTCCCCGGCCAGCAACCATAGCCCCGCTTCCGTCAAAGAGCCTTGCAGAGCGGGTATGTTGACCAGGAGAGTTTCAATTTGCTGAGCAGTGGATTTGCACTTCGGACCGGCAGCCAGTCCCGACAGCGGCGCATTCTCGATCAATTCGAGAAGTTTGTGCGGGAAACTGTGGCTTAAAGTGGAGTCGACTTGGGGCATAGTACGTGTTCTTCAAAGTGGCAAGCTTGCCGATCTCTGGGGACAACTTTGGGACAGTTCTGTTGTACAACTTTGGGGGCAACGAGTTGGCGAACGAGCGTCGCCGTCGCGAATCACCGCCAGTTACGATAAACCGCCCCATTCTACCTACATCTGCCGCATAATTGCTTGGAAGCTATAATATAAAGCAAGCTCGATGCGACGGGGGCAAGCCCTCGCGGGGGGGCTTGCGGGATGGCTGATGCAAAGCCTGTTGTCTGTCTTGAGTGTTCCAGATGGTACATGCAAGCGTGCAAGAGATTGAACTCAACTCGACGAGCGAAGGTAACATGCGTTCGATTTTCTTTCTGCCAATCTCGCTAACTGTGGCGTGTGCGTGCCTGATGGGGGACGCCCGCGCGACGGATAAGGTGCTGCTTCAGAAACAACTGAGCACCCAGGTGCAACCTCTGTTGCGCGAACATTGCCTAGGGTGCCACAGCGGCGCCGAACCGGAAGCTGGGCTCAGTTTGGAGCACTTCGACTCTCCGAAGGCATTCTTAAAGGGACGACGTATCTGGGAAAAAGCGGTGCAGCGCATGGCGCTGGGCGACATGCCACCCAAAGAGTCCAACAAACTCGATGACGCCAAACGTAAATTCCTAATCGAGTGGATCACGTCAACCATCAAGGATTTCGAGTGTGGGCTGACACCGAACCCTGGCCAAGTAACATTGCGGCGATTGAATGCGAGCGAGTATCGCAACACCATCCGGGACTTAGTTGGGATCGATTACAAACCAGCCGAGAATTTCCCCGCTGACGACGTAGGTTATGGTTTCGATAACATCGGCGACGTATTGACCCTGCCACCCCTGTTGATGGAGAAGTATGTCATCGCTGCTGAGGAGATCAGCGAGCAAGCCATCATGACACCGCCTGCTGATAAGCAGTTCGAAGCGAACTACGCAGGCAATCAACTCATGCTCAAGGATGGCCAGAACTCTGGCGACATGATTCTTACCTTGGCATCGACTGCCGATGCAATGATCGAGGAGCAGATACCATGGCCGGGTGCTTTTCAATTGACGGTAACTGCCTCGGGCGACCAAGCCGGCAACGAACCTTGCAAGATGCAGGTGTTGGTTGACGACAAACCGGTCAAAGAGTTGGTGGTTCGCAATAGTCGTGAACAACCAGAGGACATCAAACTGCCTCTAAGACTTCGGGCGGGCAAGCGAAAGATTGCCTTGCGCTTCACCAATGACTTTTATGTTGAAAAGAAAGGGGATACGCCCCAACAGGATCGCAACCTGCATATCCACTATGTTTCACTAACTGGGACTCAGGCCAGCAAAGCCAAGCTTGACCCAACCAAGCTGAGCAAAAGTCACAAGGCGATCTTCTTCGTAGAACCCAAAACGGATGCAGATATCCCCAAGGTCACGCGGACGGTGATCGAGCGATTGACCAGTCGAGCGTATCGGCGCATGGCGACACCTGAGGAGTTGAAAGCTCTCACGGATATGGCCGCTGCACTGCAAGCGGACGGCGAATCTTATGAAGCCAGTATCCAAGCGGTGCTACAAGCGTTGTTGATTTCACCAAAGTTTCTGTTTCGAGTCGAACCGCCAAGAGGTGAACCCGGGGGCGAACAGAGAGGTGAACCCAGGGGCGAACCCAGGGGCGAAGGCTTGGAGGCCTATCGAAATTTGGACGATTATGAACTGGCGACTCGCATGTCTTACTTTCTTTGGAGTTCGATGCCGGACGATAAGCTGCTAGCGCTGGCTTGGGGCAAAAAACTCCGAACTGGAACGACGATCGAAGATCAGATCAAGCGCATGTTGGCAGATCCTCGTTCCAACGAGTTTATCGATAACTTCGCAGGACAATGGTTGACCCTACGCAAGCTGAAGAGTTTCAAACCCGATCCGCAGATGTTTCCAAAATGGAATGACGACATCAACAAGCTAGCCTACTTCGAGACGATGAACTTCTTTCGCGGCGCGATACGCGAGGACTTGAGCATCATGCGTTTGCTCGATGCCGATTTCACGTATCTCAATGAACCGATGGCGGCCTACTACGGTATTCCCAATGTGAAGGGAAACAACTTTCGCAAAGTCTCTTTGGAAGGTACGAATCGTGCCGGCTTGTTGACTCACGCAAGTGTGTTGGCAGTGACCAGCAATCCGACTCGGACCAGCCCCGTAAAGCGTGGCAAGTGGATCTTGGACAACTTGCTGGCAACACCTCCACCGCCAGCTCCTCCGGGAGTCCCCGAGCTGAAAGAGAAAGGCGAGTTGGTTGGAACGCTTCGGCAGAGATTGGAGCAACATCGCGCCGATCCAGCTTGTGCCTCCTGCCACAAGTTGATGGATCCGCTCGGTTTTGCGCTCGAGAATTTTGATGCGGTGGGGCAATGGCGAACTCAAGATGGCGGGCAAGCGATCGATCCTAGCGGCGAACTGCCTGATGGTTCGCGGGTGAACGGTGTCGCTCAACTTCGCCAGACTTTGTTGACGAAAAACAAGGAGCAGTTTGCCCGCTGCGTGACGGAAAAGATGCTGACCTATGCTTTGGGCCGAGGGCTCGAGTACTACGATAAGTGCGCAGTCGACAAAATCATGGCTGCCTTGCAAAAGAATGACTATAAATTAAGCACACTGATCATCGAGATTGTGAAGAGCGATCCGTTTCAGAAGAAAGGTGAGCGTGAACCAGAATGAGCCGCAGAATCAACCGAAGAACTGTCTTGCGTGGAGCGGGTGTGGCTGTATGCCTACCTTGGTTGGAAGCGATGATGCCGAGGACGGCCTTAGGCGCGGCCGCAGCCAAAGCTCCGTTGCGGTTGGCGTTTCTGTACGTGCCTAACGGTATGCACATGCCCGATTGGACGCCCGACAAAGAGGGCCCCGGCTTTGACATCAAGCCAACGCTTGAACCGCTCAAGCACTTGAAGGACAAATTCAGCGTCCTATCCGGCTTGACGCTCGACGGGGCTCGCGCACATCAAGACGGCGGTGGCGATCACGCTCGCAGCGCGGCTGCATTTTTGACCGGAGCCCATCCGAAGAAGACCGATGGTGCCGACATTCACAATGGAATATCAGTCGATCAAGCCATCGCGCAAGCCGTTGGCGATCAAACGCGTTTTGCATCGCTGGAACTCGGGCTTGAGGGAAGTTCGCAAGCGGGTAGCTGCGATAGTGGTTACAGCTGTGCCTATTCCTCCAATCTGGCATGGCGCAATCCTACCAGCCCACTCGCCAAAGAGATGGACCCCAGCGCTGTCTTCGATCGACTGTTCGGTTCTGGCGACAAAAAAGAAGACACCAAGACCAGTGAAGTTCGCAAGAGCCGCCGCAAGAGTATCTTGGATTTCGCATTGAACGATGCGAAGAAGTTGCAAAGCGAACTTGGGGCCGCCGATCGTCGCAAAATGGACGAATATCTGTATGCGGTTCGAGATATTGAGAATCGTTTGGTCAAGTCCGAGAAACTGCGCGTGGGCGAAGATGGCATCCCCAACTATCCTCGGCCCGCAGGTGTGCCACGCGAACTCGATGAGCACTGCAAGCTGATGCTCGATATGCTGGCACTCGCCCTGCAAACCGACAGTACCCGTGTGGCTACGTTCATGTTCGCGAATGAAGGAAACAACCGTGGCTATCCTGAGATCGGTGCGCCAGAAGGTCATCATGATCTCTCACATCATGGCGGCAGCGCCGAGAAGCAAACTAAGGTAGCCAAGATCAATCGTTTCTATGCGGAGCGGTTGGCATACTTCCTAGATCTGTTAGCGAGTGTGCACGAAGGTGAGTCCACGCTGCTGGATAACAGTTTGATTGTTTATGGAAGTGGCATTAGCGATGGTGATCGCCATAACCATGACGAACTGCCGATCTTGCTGGCTGGCAAAGGTGGCGGCCGAGTCCGCAGTGGTCGCCACGTTCGGTTTGCTCCGGAGACTCCGATGTGTAACTTCTATGTGTGGATGCTGAACCAGTTCGGCGTCAAAGCGGACAGCTTCGGAGATTCCAAAGGCAAGCTGGAAGGTTTGTCGTAGCGGAAGGTAGCCGGTAGCGGAAACCGTCAAAGGCTTGTCGATTATTGCCCCACGGGCAGTGTGAGCCGACGGCGCTAGCTAGCGGCCCGTTGATTTAGTGAGCCGACGGCGCTAGCCGCGGGTAGTGTGAGCCGACGGCGCTAGCCGCGGGTGACCGAAGGAGCAATCGTTCATTGTCAATAATCCTTCCAATACAGAATAGCTTCCAGCTCAACTCGCATTGGTACGAGTCAAGTCCATGGACGCACCAAACTTCGAGACCCGCGGCTAGTGCCGGTAGTGCCGTCGGCTCACAAAGTCAACAAGCCGTCAAGGTTTTCGGGGGGGCGACCGCAGTACTCTCGAAATGCTTGAGGGCGTGTTGATTATTGGGCAGCAGAAGCAGCCTAGGCTTTCAAAGCAACTGATTTCTTGACAGTGTCTATTGAGGTCCCAGTCCGTTGGACCGGTTTTTTGGAGCGCGGACGTCCTCGTCCGCCGAACCCGCCGCTTATGCAAACACAAATACTTGAAAGCGGAGGCCGCCGAGGCTTTCGAGGACCGCGTTCGCTTTGAAAATATTCACGGATGGTTTGATTTTGTGCCAAATTGCAGGTTCAGCGGACCTGGATGCCCGCGTTCCACACCCGCCACTACCGCACCGCGATTCGAGACATTGTGTCTAAAATGTTTTTGCGTTTTGCTGTCACCCGTGTTAAATTCATCGAGCGGTGAATTCAACTAATTTCAACGGGGAGATCGCAATGCGAGTTTCGGTTTGGCATGCGGCTTTGACAACAAGCATGCTTTCGGTGGCGATGTTTGCATGTTCTTCAGTGGCTCAGGAAAACGCGGGTGGCGCCCTGGCGGCTGAAGCGGCCAAGTATCTGCCTGAAGAGTCGATTGGTACAGTAACCTTTTGGCCTGCGCGAACGATGAGCCTGCCACGGTTCAGATTAGCTCCGCTTGAGGTTGTCACTGCATCCGGGATGGAGCAGGTTGGTATCGATCCGCTCAAGATCCAGCGTGTTGATGTGATGCTGCCGTTGCCTGGGCCAGCCGGGATGCAGTTTGGTGCGGTATTGCAGATGGCCGAACCAGTCCGCTTGAACGACCTGCATCCGCAAGTGTTCGGTGCCAACGAAGAGCAAGATGAGAAGGGATTCAAGTACCGCATGATGGACGGTCCACCGAATCCAGAAGTTATTCTTCACCAAGCGGGTCCGAAGACCATTCTGCTAGGTACTAAGATTTTTGTGAAGCGGATGGTAACGCAACGACGCGCGCCAACTTCGCTAACCACAACCTTGACTTCGGTTGCCGCCGGTCAGGATGCCTTGGTGCTACTATCAATCAAGACACTCCGCCCCGTGATCGAAGGCGGGATCGACAGCATGCAAGGACAACTGCCACCTGAGTTGGCAGGAGATCTCAAGGTAGTTACCGCTTCAACGGACTTCATGGCTTTGCGGTTGACGCTCGACAAAGGGGAGAAACTGCAGTTGATGGCTTCGGCCAACGATGACGCGGCGGCTGCAGCGATGGAGAAGAGCCTCATGAACTTGATCGCTTTCTCCAAGGCCATGATCGTTGAGCAGGCGAAGGCGGCGATCCCAGAGGATGGCTCAGCAACAAGCGCTGCGACTCACAAATATGTTGATCGTGTCAGCACTGAAATTTCCGGCATGTTGACTCCAAAGCGGAACAGCAAACGTATCGTGCTGGAAGTCGAAGGACTTGAGAACACCGCGACCATCGGCACGCTCGTTGGTTTGTTATTGCCGGCCGTTCAAGCGGCCCGTCAAGCAGCCATGCGCATGGATTCGTCCAACAATTTGAAACAGCTCGGACTGGCCATGCACAACTATGAATCAGCTTATCGGTCTTTTCCGGCAACGGCGATTTTGGAACGCGACACTGGTAAGCCGCTATTGAGCTGGCGAGTTGCCATTTTGCCTTTCATTGAGCAAGCCGCGTTGTACAACCAGTTTCATCTGGACGAACCTTGGGATAGCCCCCACAACATCAAATTGCTTGACATGATGCCCGTAACCTACCAAAGCAAGTCCAAGAAGGTCAAACCTGGACATACGGTATACGTTGCTCCTGTGAATGAAGAGACTTTGCTTCGCAAGGATGAATTGGCCAAGTTCCGGGATATCACCGATGGAACCAGCAATACGATCATGTTGATCGAGGCAGGTGAAGAGGCCGCAGTGCCTTGGACTAAGCCAGATGACCTGGATGTCGATCTAGAGAATATGGCGGAGGTCATCGCTAAACTGAAGAATGAGACGGGCCCGCAGATTTTCCAAGCTTGTTTCGGTGATGGCAGTGTGCGCGCAATCGACATCAACATCGACCTGGAACTTCTAAAGGCCTTGCTGACCCGCGCAGGCGGAGAAGTTGTAGGGAATTTTTAGAAGCTTGAAGCTAGTGTCGCGAATCGTTAGTTCTATACCATGCTAAAAAGTGGGGTAGCGGGCGGGGACGCCCGCGCTCCGTGGTTGATTGAGCTAAGGTAGCGGAAGCCGTCAAGGCTTTCGGGAGCCACCGCAGCGCCCTCGAAATGCTTGAAGCATTCCGCTTGGCAGTAATCAACGAGCCTGAAAAGGATTGTGTTTGCATAAGCGGCGGGTTCAGCGGACGAGGACGTCCGCGCTCCAGAAAACCGGACCAAACGGACTGGGACGTCGACAGACACTGCCACGAAACAAGTTGCGTTGAAAGTTTACACGGCTTCCGCTACCTAATAATCGACAAGCCCTTGACGCATTCCGCTACCCCAAAACCTAATGACGACAAAGCATGAGTGCTCTGTCCACATTAGATTTTGGGGTTAGTCACATTAACCGATGTGCGTTAGCACCGGTTTCCGCAATGTGAAAACCGCGGCTAACGCCATGCGGTTAATAGCACTCGAATGCGATCAATCCATAAATCTAATGTGGACAGAGCACTAGCAGGCTAGGGCTGGGGAACTTAAGGCTTAAGCCCCTGAAAGCCATGGCTACGAATTTTGGAAGAATGAGTTAGAATCTGCAATCTGCATCGTCGGGCAACGGGCTTCCAGATGCACGAACCGCTGGACAGGATTGGACTCAATTTTCCGATGAACTCTGCTGCAATTCTAGATGAACTCGATTGGCGTGGCCTCATCCATCAATCGACTGATCCAACCGCGCTCCGCGAGTGCCTCGGCAAACCGCAGTCACTCTATGTAGGCTTCGATCCGACAGCGCCCAGTTTGCATTGTGGTAGCTTGCTGCCGCTGATGGCGTTGAGACGCTTTCAGCGGTTTGGCCACAAGCCGATTGCGCTCGTGGGGGGGGCGACCGGAATGATTGGGGACCCTAGCGGCAAGAGCGAAGAACGGGTGCTGCTGTCGACCGATATTTTGGAGGAGAACGTGGCTGGCATGGCGTCTCAGATGAGTCGCTTTTTGGATTTTGATGGTCCCAATCCTGCCACGCTCGTCAACAACTACGACTGGATGAGTGGCTGGTCGTACATCCATTTCTTGCGCGACGTGGGGAAAAACTTCCCCATCAACGTGATGTTAGCCAAGGACTCCGTGAAAAGCCGCTTGCAACGCGAAGACAGCGGCATGAGCTATACCGAGTTCAGTTACATGCTGTTGCAAGCCTACGATTTCGCCTACTTGAATCAAAAATACGGTTGCACGCTGCAAGTCGGTGGTAGCGATCAGTGGGGGAACATCACCGCGGGCATCGATTTGGCTCGACGCATGCACGGTGCCCAGTTGTTTGGCCTGACCTGTCCCTTGCTGCTAACCAGCGACGGTCGCAAAATGGGCAAAACTGAAAAGGGTGCCATCTGGCTTGATGCAAACCGCACTTCTCCGTACGCGTTCTATCAATACTGGATCAATGTTGCCGACGCTGATGTGCTGATGTGCATTCGATTTCTTACAGAGATCGACCGCGAGGAATACACGGCGCTTGAACAAGCAGTTGCAACGGAGCCCCACAAACGTGAAGCACAAAAACGACTGGCAAGCTGGCTGACGGAGTTTGTGCACGGCACCGCTGGCCTACAGGCGGCTGAGCGGGCGACGGCGGTTTTCTTCGGTGCGGAGATCGATCGCACCACGGACGCAGCCCTCAGGGAGATCTTTGCCGATGTACCGAGCGCAGAAGTGGCCCGCGCCGCACTGGAATCGGGTTTAAATGTTTGCGACGCCTTCGCGCTCTCGGGTCTTTGCAAGACAAAAAGCGAAGCCAAACGTACGGTGCAAGAAGGTGGCGCGTATGTCAACAATCGACGTATCGCTGCGCCCGAACAATCGCTCAGTCTGGATGACTTGGCAAGTGAAACGACGATGGTGTTGCGACGCGGCAAAAAGAATTTCGCTTTGCTGCGCTTAGGAAGCTGAATCGCTATCCGAGAGCGGATAAGTTTCTAAAGAAGCTAGGTAACAAGTAACCAGCCAACAAGTTCAGCAGCTACAAATTTAATTAGGACAATGCCTTGCATATTCTTCTGACCAATGACGATGGAATCTACGCGCCGGGTATCGCGGCGCTGGAAGCCAAGCTTCCGCAGTTAGGCACCGTAAGCCTGGTGGCACCCGCAACCGAGCAAAGTGGAGTGGGGCACTCGATCACTTTCTTGGAGCCACTGGTTTGCAAAAAGGTCTTTGATGGCAAGCGTTTTCGCGGATATGCAGTTGAAGGTAGCCCAGCCGATTGCGTCAAACTTGGCGTTTCAGAATTGGTGGATGAACCGGTTGACCTGATTGTCAGCGGCATTAATGGTGGCTTGAACGCCGGCATTAATGTGCTGTATTCAGGAACTGTAGCCGCTGCGATTGAAGGTGCCTTCTTTCGCTACAACAGTTTTGCGGTATCGCTCGAGTATGACCCCCATGCAGACTTTGAGATGGCCGCCGATCTAGCCGTGGGCTTGATTCGACAGATTCTTAGCCGCAAGCAATCCGCGCCGCAGTTGTACAACATCAACATTCCGACCGCCGCAACCGTGTTGGCAAGAAATGGTGGCGTGCCGGAAGTGCACTGTGTTCCGATGGGAGTTGAACGTTATGGCGAGCATTACATTCGACGGCAGGATCCCAAGGGACGCGATTACTACTGGGCTACCAACGATCCGCCTCCGCGCCGCACCGATCACCCTACCGATTTGACCGTCATCTCCGATGGGCATATCAGCGTCACACCCCTGAAGTTCGATATGACCGACGCGGGCACTTTGGAATCTATGGAAAAGTGGGAGGTCTTCAAGAATCGGCGGTAACACATTAGGTTTATGGGTTGATGGAGCTATTTCTATCCCCTCGATTCAATGAGGTAGCGGAAGCCGTCAAGCATTTCGAGGACTAGCCGGCCGGGATGTTGCGACTCGGCGAAGCGTAGGCTGCTAACAACCTCAGCCCTCGTCGCCATTCGTCACCGCGTCTGAAGATTAGTGAGAAACCGAACGATCCGCAGAGTAAATCTGCGGGATTAACCGATGGGCGTT
>JANRMD010000265.1:0-23465 GCA_033761895.1 Pirellulaceae bacterium
CAGTTGCTCTCCACCTCCTCTTGCGAGAACGCAGTTACTTTCAATTAATGGGTTCAGATCAACCCATGCCGGGACTTTCGCCCAACTGATCAAACAACATCACAGGCGCACGAGCGCGGGCGTCCCCGCCCGCTGCCCCACTTTTTAGCGTGGCATAGAACTTACATTTCGCGACACTAGGGCAATACGGAGAACTCAATCCGACTTGGAAACTCTGCGTTGTGGAACAACCGATGCTCGGCTTTGATGAAGTCTGAATCTTTCGCTTCAAAGATGTTAGCGACGTACTTTTGAGGGTTGCGGTCGATGAAGGGAAACCAAGTACTTTGAACTTGAATCATAACGCGATGACCCGCTGGAAATGTGTGCAGGATATCGTCAAGTTTGATTTTGACTTGCGTGGGCTTGTTGGCGATAAACGGCTTCGGGTCAGCAAAACTCTCGCGGAAGCGACCGCGGATCACATTCGCTCGCAGCAATTGTTGCCGCCCACTTGGAAATGCTTCCGAAGTAGTATCACCTGGTTTAAGTCCCGTGAGCGGAGCACCGGGATATTCGTCGATCACCTTGACGATCCAGTCGGCGTCGCCGGCTGAGGTGCTGACCCACAGATCAGCCGTGATGGTACCTGCTACGGTCAAATCTTCGCGGAGCACTTCGCCGCGATAGACCAAAACATCGGGACGCCACGCAGCGAAACGTTGGTCCTCGGTCATATAGTCTTTGGCCCACGCCGAAGTGATTTCCATCGTGTAGGGAACCGGTTTGGCGGGATCACTGACAAATGCATCAAAAGCTTCTTTGTCTTTGGTCGCGGGAGGTTGATCCGAGAGCAGACCGTTCGCAGCGAAGTGCAGGGTGCGTGGCTTCGCCTCTTTGGGCGGCCAAGAATCGAACTCGCGCCAACGATTCGCGCCAGTCTCAAACACGGTAGCTTCAGCCAGCCCTAACTTGCCTTGATCCTTGAGATGGAACTCAAAGAATGGTAATTGCACTTGATCACGGAACCACTGAGCCGTTGGAAATCCGAATGAAGCCGTTCCTAACTTGGTACCATCGTCACGATTCCATTGGCCGTGCGACCAAGGTCCCATCACCAATCGGTTCTGTGTCGACGGGTTCATTTTCTCGATCGCGGCATAAGTCTGCAGCGGACCGTACAGGTCTTCCGTGTCGTACCATCCGCCAACAGTCAGCACACTGGCCTTAATGTTCTTCAGATGGGGCAACAAGTTACGATCTTGCCAGAACATGTCGTAGTTTGGATGAGCCGCCATGTCGTTCCAAAAGGCGATCCGACCGTTGAAGTGCTTTTCGTTGACATTAGGAAGCGCACCTAACTCGAGAAAGAACTGGTATCCATCTTTGGTACCGTGATTGAAGCGTTCCGCGTTAAGAGGCGTCGGTTCTGGGCGAGAGACACCAAACGACGAAAAGAAATTGAATCCCATCGGCAGGACAAAAGCGCCGTTGCGATGGAAATCGTCAAAGAACCAATCTGCGATGGGGGCCTGGGGCGAAACAGCCTTCAACGCTGGATGGGAATCGATCGCACCCGCTGAGGTATAGAAACCCGGATAGGAGATACCCCACTGACCGACGCGGCCGTTATTGTGCTTGATGTTGGCAAGCAGCCATTCGATTGTGTCGTAGGTATCACTGCTTTCATCATTTTGCGTCCCGGTTTTGCCTTCGATATGGGGGCGCATGTTGACGAATTCACCTTCGGACATGTATCGGCCGCGGACATCTTGAAACGCAAAAATGTAGCCGCTTTTTTCGAACTCGAATGAAGGACCGAGGGCGCCTTTGTATTGATCGATCCCATAGGGGCCAACGCTGTATGGGGTCCGGAATAGCATGACTGGATAGCTGCGTTCCGGTTTCGCATCGTTGGGGACATAGATCGCCGTGAACAGCTTCGCTCCGTCCCGCATCGGAATCTTGGCTTCATACTTGGTGTAATGCATCCGTATATAGTCCGCACGTTCATCAGCCGCAGCCAATTCAACAGCACAGGCTACCAGCAGTAGACCAGTAAGCAGAAACGATGCATAACGACGAACGTTGCTTAGAATCATCTTGAAGTTCTTCCAGTTGGCTAGGAAACGTGCTTCCATAGTGGCAGAGCCGCGATGGATGCCACTCCATGGCGGACTATTCTAGTCAAAAAATAGACTCTGCCGGGACCGCTGACGACGACTAGCCTGCGCCAATTGACTCAACACTACCGCTGCAGCGACTGAGTCATCACCCAACTCGATCGTAAGTGATACCGTCCAACTTCGGCGGCTCTCGTGTTACACTCGTGGAGTTGGCGAACCCTCAAGATAAAGTCGAAGAGTGCTCGGGACAAATGGTCCCAAGCTACTGAAGCACTAGCCTTGTACTGAATTGGGACAAATGAACTTAACAGAGCAAAATGAGCTCGAGGCCTATGTCGCGAGGTTTGTCCGACAGGAGCGTTTTGCGCCGCTGGGGGCTGTCGGGGGCGCAAAGTTGCGCGCAAGCCGAGCCTTGATATGCGGGTGCGGCGCTTTAGGCACGATGATTGCCGAGCGATTGGCACGAGCGGGCGTGGGGACATTGAGGATCGTTGATCGTGACTGGGTTGAAGTCAGTAATTTGCCAAGGCAAACGCTATTTACAGAGCAGGACGCGATACTCGGCCGCCCCAAAGCGATTGCAGCCGCTGACGCTTTGATGGCCATCGACAGTCATCTATCCATCGAGCCGCACGTGGCCGATCTGACGTGTGACAACATCAGCGAGTTGGCGGAAGGCTGCGATGTGATGGTCGATGGAACCGATAACTTCGAAACGCGATTCCTGCTCAACGATTACAGTTTGAGCAAAGACATTCCCTGGGTGCATGGTGGGTGCTTGGGCTCGAGTGGCCAAGTCATGACGATCGTGCCTGGAGTTACCGCATGTTTTCGATGCCTGGTGCGCGATCTACCCGCTCGCGACACGATGGAGACTTGCGATTCGGCTGGCGTTTTGGGGCCTGCCATCGGTGTCATCGCCTGCTGGCAAGCGGCTGAGGCTCTAAAAATACTGTCAGGCAACGTCGAACAAGTCTCGCAAGACTTGATGGTCATCGATACATGGAACACCTCTTGTCGGATGATTTCGATGGCATCGCTCAAGGCCGCGTCGCGTAACTGTCCAGCTTGTCAGCTCCGTCAATTCCCGTTTCTTGAAGGGGCGCTCCGCACCGAAACGGTAGTGCTTTGTGGAAAGAATGCAGTTCAAGTTCGATCCGCGTCCGCAGCCATTAGTGGCGACTTTTCGGCACTAGCGATTCGACTAGCCCATTCTGGCAAAGTGACCAACAATGGATTTTTCTTGCGCCTTATTTTACCTGAGCACGTTTTGACGGTTTTTCGCGATGGACGCGCAGTGGTGGAAGGCACTACTGACCCTCTGGAGGCCAAAAATCTGCTTTCAAAAACGCTAGGGGGGTAGCATTAGGGTTCAAGGGGGCCTATTCTGACTTTAGCTTCGTTGGCGGCGGAGCGGAAATCGCCCGGTAATAGCGGCATTTTTTCCATAGGCACACTTTTCACCTTCGAGCCAAAAATATGAGATATGAATTTCGGTTAGCGGAGCTGCTGGGGCATACTCCCGACCGACGCAAACGCCCAGGAACCATTAAAGCGATTGTTGAATACACTGGCTTGGATCGCCATCAAGTTGCATCGCTTTTGAAGAACGAGGCCAAGTACATCCCACTCGAGGCTCTGTCTCGACTGTGCGATTACCTCGTCGAACATGGATACGCGACCGCAGACTCACTGCCCGGCGCGCTGTTCGCCGTCAAACCTGAGCACTTTTGGGAGTTGCTCGCCCGCCGCCGAAAATTAGAAATCTGTATCGGCGTTCGTCGGCCCGATAGCGACGACGCGAAAGAGACTCCGTGGGTCGTTGCTTCGGACGCTGTGCTCCTGGGTGAAGTTCTCAATGGTGTCACGACCCTTGGTGGCACAGACAAATTGGCTCGTTCCCAGCAGCAATCGCGTGAGTTGCCAACACACCCCGAACTCCTACGACAAACGCTGGTCTGGAGCCCAGGCAACGTCGCGACCGACGAAGCCGTTGATCGCGCCAAAGCGGTCCACAACGAGTTCACATCGTCCAGTGGCGATAAAGCGCTGATTTGCCTGGGTAGCGTGAAAAGTAATCCAGTTGTCGAAATGATCTTGGCAGATACATTCGGCGCAACTCCATTCCAAAGCGAAGACAACATCGCGACCGCCAAAGACCGTCGCTGTCCGTTCTTCCTGCGTTACCGCGATCGCGATCCACATCCACCATGTGCATCAGCGGGTGTGCGGCTAAGCAAGTCCGAAGATGCCAAAGAGCCCGGGATCTATTACGAACAAGCTGACGGTTCTTGGACATTCGCAGGTGGACAGGACACTGCACTCGTGTTCTACATCTATCGCGAATCGCTAGGCCGCCTGGAGATGGTCCTCAGTGGTTTCAGCGGTCGCGCTACGCGACTGCTGGCACGTACTCTGGCAAATCGAGGCGAAGAGTTTTGGCCACCGGTCTATCAAGCTAATTACTTGCAAGTGGGTGCTTTCATCGTTCAATACCGCCCATCAGAAGAGGTCGACGAGCAGTATGACATCCTGCGCACGGACCTGATCGGAACTCCAACGATTACGCCACTGCCGATGGAAGCCATCGCACGACGCCTGGAACGGTAACAGCGTTTGGAACGATAAAGGGTCCGTTAAAGCATGACGCGCTCAGGTTCGTAGCCACCGTCGCCAGACGGTGGACAGCCTGCGCGCTTCGCATTTTTTGTACTCGTACTCGTGCTCAATGAAATGGTACTCGAACTCGTACTCGCCGGTTAGGATTAGAGCTTCCTTCCACATTGAGACTGGTTTATTGTCGCACGATTGTCCCAATCGTAGCTGCCACAATTGAGACAATTGTGCGACACTCAGTTGTAACTGAGGCCTATGAAAATAGCATACGAGCAGCGTCGGGCATCCAACCGCTGTTCCATACGTGAGATCGCAACACGCCCGGATCGTACACGTGGGGAATGCCCAGCTCAGTCATGCGTGCATCGACAATCTGGTGATCACGGAACGTTCCATAGGTAGTTGCATAGCCTAGCAGGAAGATCCGCGGCGGTTGCCCCTTGAGTGCAGCGCCGCGAGTTGCCAAGAGATTCAGGATCTGATAATTGTCATTAAAGTTCTGTGTGGTCCCAACAATCCCAGAGAAACCGAAGCCCGTGCTGGGGTTGGTCATCGCTAACGGCGAATCCCACGCGATGACACGTCCAAAGGTCTCTGGATTACGCAGCAACATGGCTACGGCCCCATAGCCTGATTTGCTGAACCCTAGCAGGTAGCGGCCATCTTTCCCGGCGATGGTTTTGTATTGCGTCTCGATGAATGGCACGACCACATCACGGAAGTAAGTTTCTTGCCAAATAGTACGGTTCGTCGCATGATCCGCATACCAAGGCATGTCCGAAAACGTTGGAGCCACAAAGATTGCATCGTGCACGTTTTGCAAGTTATTCGCGCGGGCTGTCAGTAGGCCATCGCCGAATTGCCGACCGTTGCCCGCCTCAACAGGCAAGACATAGACGACACGATACTCTTTGTTGGAATCAAAGGTACTCGGTAGCATCACGCGAATCGTATTTGACGATCGCTGGTAACTTGAACTGACGGTGTAACTGTAGAACCCATCCGCATTCACGGATCGCTGAGAGAAGATCGCATTGGGTATGCCGGGTTGTGTGGGCCAATATACTAGCGAACTCGGTTGTGTGCCTGCCGCATAGATCCGGACCGCTTGCACAACGGTGTAGGCATCTGATCCACCCAGGTCTCGGAACCGCAGTGTCAGTTGCCCATCAGTAACTTGGGCACTATAGGTTCGACTGACGATTTGCCCACGGGTGGTAGATACAATGCCCGCTTGTAGGCCCTCAATGAACACGCCCATCTGATCATGAGCAAAGCTACCGAGGTCGCCCATGATCAGATCGACCGTGTAACGACTGTTGGGAACGTTCACAGCGAAGGTCGCATCAGTGGCGTAAATGAAATCACTGATCAACGAACTACCACCTCGGTCGGCGCTCAGTACCGTACCTGAGCTGAAACCATAACCAATCGCGGCACTGTAGGTCGAAGCCGGAGATACCTTGGCAAAGTTGCCTACTAGATTGGTCGTCGATGTGCTGAAGTCAAAAACTCGGAAGAAAGGAGGTTGCTCATCATCAGTGACTTGGATCGTCGCACTCGAACTGACAAAGCCAGCGGAGGTTGCCGTGATAATGACACTCTTTGTTCCATCCACAACGCTGTCGTCGACCATCTGGAGTTGAAAAATTGCCGTCAGCTGCCCTTGAGGAATAGTCACAGTTGCAGGCACTCGCGCCTCGGTGCGATCACTGCTAACAAGGGACACTTGCAGCGCTGAAGTGACACTGCCATTGCGTCGCAGCGTTACATTGACTGGCGAACTGAGGTTCTCGGCAAACGGACCTGTTGGAACCTCCAGCGTCAATGTGAGAGGCAGGTCGTTGTTAATAATCGTTCCCGTCGCAGTACCGTTGGCGATGACCGCTCCGATTGCATTCGACAATACCAACGTGAAGCTCTCATCGGGCTCGATCACCTGATCGCCCACGATGGCAACGTTTACTTTTACGCTGGTAGATCCACTTGGGATTGTGAGTGTGCCCGATGCGTCAATAAAGTCACTACCAGAGACAGCGGTACCATTCCTGGTAGCAAACGCAAATTGAACATCAGTAATACTTGGACTGGAAAGAAACACGCTGAAGGCTAAGTTCCTTGTACCCGAATTGCCTTCAGTCACTGACGCATTACTAACATTGAGCGTTGGAGTTAGGAGACTCAGTTAAAGCGCTTCGATAACCGCATTGCGGTCACTGCCACCGAGATCGCGCAATCGAAAGGTCAATTGCTGATCCGCGACATCGGTTTGGTAGGTGCGATTCACAATCTGTCGGGCGGATGTTGAAACGGTATCCCTCTGAATGCCTTCGACGTAGACACCCACTTGGTCGTGCGCATATGCGCCCAAATCTCCCAGAATTGCCTTCACCTCATAACGCCCATTCGGTACATTGACCGAAAATGTACCATCCGGCATGTAGTTGAAATCTCGAGTGAGCGCCGTCCCTGTGGCTCGATCATAACTGCTGATAGAGCCTGCCGACCAGCCATAGCCAGTCGCGGGTGTGAAGAGTGTGCCATGAGTCACCCGCGTGTAGCCGCTTTCCAGTGGAGAGGATGCGGTACCGAAGTCGAATTTGGCCGCCGTAAAGCTCGCATCCATCGCGTATCGTGATTCGAGTCGCTCGCAACCAAGGCTGCGTTCAGAACGAATTCGCTTGCTTCTTTGGCTCATGTTGGCGTCCTTGTAAATGTTGCGGCGACGAACGAGTGGCTTCTATACCTGAGAATAGGGAAACAAAAAATTGATTCATCGCAACCGATACTTCACGCAATCGGCTACGCCTTCGATTGATCCTGTAATTGGATTCTACCCAAACCAGTTGGCTGGTATCCCAAAGCTGGTTTCACTCCAGTCCAAAAGAACTTCAGTGAATTAAAACCTTGAACGAATTGTACCTTCGGCGAAGAATTCAGATCTGCAAAAGCAGCCTGCCATTCCTTCACTGTCCATTGACGCAGGCAACTGGTAACCCCATCCCAAACAAACATCAGCGGGACGATCGGGACCAACCAACACCACAGGATGCGACGTAGTTTTCCCGGTCTCCCAAAAAACGTAATGGGCAGAAAGATAGCTGGGAAAAACGAAAGCGTGGCCAAGAACATCGACAGCCACGTGCGCAGCAGCGGCTCGAAAATCGCAACATGCGAATTCGTTTCCGTCAACGAACCAATCACTGCTCGTCGCAGTTCAAAGGGTATGTGATGCATGACACCCGCCAAAATCAATACTGCATCGTTTAGGGATTCTTGCGTCTGCGTGAGGTCAACGGGGGAGTAAATCGGAAACACTCGGTCGGGATGATTAGTCTCTAATTTACGGTACTCTTCCACATTGGGAACGAGATCGCAAGTCACCAAACGCATACCTTGAGTGGCATCATGTTTCACCAGTTCGTTCGTGACAGGCCCGCGCCCGGCACCTAACTCGACAATCTTCGTCAAGTGATGTTCATGAGCAATTCGAATGGCCGTCAACGCAACTTCGCGATTGA
The DNA here is from genome assembly GCA_033761895.1 of Pirellulaceae bacterium. Classification (GTDB taxonomy): domain Bacteria; phylum Planctomycetota; class Planctomycetia; order Pirellulales; family Pirellulaceae; genus Aureliella. Next base: position 8,243 of record JANRMD010000265.1, read on the forward strand.
ACGAACGTAAACCAGAGTTGCAAGCATCCATGATTTCGTACAGACATTCGCGAGCCCCGCGAGGAATCCAAGTCTGGTCACAGAATTCGAAAAGGTAGAACGCCCGCACTTTAGTTGCCTATAGCCATTGGTAGCGAAATGGTAATTTTGAACATGCTGCCTGCATAAAGATGCTAAATCACGGACTGAACATCCTGGCCTTCGATTGCTGACTGGTAAGGACGATAATTTATCATGCGAACATCGTTTGTACCGGACAGTTGATATTCGACACCTCGCCATGAAACTCGAGTTCGATAATGGGCGCCAATCAAGGTGCGAAAATAAACGAAATGGCACAGCACCAGCGAGGGAAAATAGAACAGCAAGGCTCGTAAGCTCATCCACCTGGACCGCACTTTGTTGCCACGCAGCACCTGCTGCATTGCGTACTCAATCATCGCTGACGAACTAGCGGCACCGATCCAATAGCACAACAATGCCGTCCATCCCGCCCGATACAAGACTTGGTCACCCGTCGCTCCCACAGCAATCATAACCACAGGCGCAAACACGCAGAACGCGATTGTGAATGCATGTAACAACACCAATCCCCATCCCGACTCAGACGACTTGGCAGCAACCAGTTGCCTTTCCGACCAGGGAATGAACTGGGCGATCGTGATGTCCTCGCGATTGGGCATGATGACGTTCGGAACGAACAACGTTTTCAACCCGGCTTTCCGAATCTGTCGTACGCCCGCTCCGTCGACGGACAACGAGGTCCGCCAAGCGTCTACCAAGCCGATCTTCTCGATGGTTTCGCGGCGCATTGCCATGCTTCCTGCCCAGAGGATTCCGTTCAACCAAACTTGAACCACTGCTCCAGCATTCCAAAAATACCTTACCATCGATCCCCAAGTGACATGACCAGGAGTGTACCAACGATTACCGGTTGTCACTCCAATGGAGCGATCGCTTAGCGGCTCGACCAAGTCGCGCAACCAGCGGCGGTGGGGGGCTGCGTCACCATCCAAATAAGCGACCACTTCGTAAGATGCATCGAGTTGCTCAGTCACTTCAGCCAGCGCGCAGCACTTTAGACTGCACGTTTCCAAACGGTTCTGCAGCACTTGGCTTTTCACCCGTTCGGGCGCCATTGCTTCCAATCGCCGCACATCTGGCCAAGCCGAATCGTCGGCACTGTCGACAACGATAAACAACGTAAAGTCGCCGTAGTCTTGATCAAGCAACGCAGACATGCTCTTCAATAGAAAGGGATCGGATCCACGCAAGGACAATATGACCGCGGCCCTAGGTAATGTGTTACTAGGTGAAGATGAACTAGGTACCGATGCACTCTCCTCTTGTCTGCGTCCCGCTGCGGCCAGGAGCAGACGTGTATACAGCACGGCGAAGAAGCCCTGCGAGGCTGTCAAGCAAAGCACCAGGGCAATTGCTAGATAGACAGCCAAATAAAAATTGTTGGGGGCGATCGAAATCATGAGACTACCAACGTAGATCGATAATTTTGAACATGGAACGCACTGGCGGGCACAAGCGTCTTCCCCAGAATTTCACGGGACTTAGACGTTGCATTTTGCCGTCGTAGTAAGGCGAATCGCCATAGCCGATCCATCGATGAACACGTTGCTTGGCGTCGTGTCCACATAGCTCCCGAACATTGCCAACTGAGAACTTCATCTGCGCATTGGGAACGGGTTGTTTCAGATTGCTAAACCACAAAAACCAAGGTGACTGAGCGTCGAAGATGAAGGCTGCGTTGGGGAAGTTTGAGACCAAGTTGTCGATTAGGCTATGCACTTGAAGCGAGGAGATGAAGTACAACACTCCCTCAGCCACGAAGAGGACCGGGCCCTTTACCAACGCCAGAACGCGCTCAATCCACTCCGACTCAGCTATCGACCCCCGCAACATCTGCCTGCGTCCGTTCGACTCGAAGAATTTTTCACGTAGATCGATCACATGTGGCAAATCCAACTCAATCCAAGTCACTTGACCATTGTCGAGTCGATCAAAACGTGTATCGAGCCCCACACCAAACTCGACAACGGTACCGCTCGGATGCTTGCACAAAAACTCAGTTACCAGTTGATCGATCACCGATGCTCGAATGCAAAAATCAGCTTGCGGAACACCTTTGGCCGCAAAAGATTCAAAATCGAAGTCCAGTGAATCGACAATCTCCACAGCTTTGCGATCTTGCAAAAGAGGTTGCGGATGGCGATTCTCAAGCGCCCTCGCCCAAAGTGGCATCAACAGCGTCGATTGAGCTTCGGTCAAGTCGCGGATATTGAATTTGTTCGATTTATTGTCTAGCGCCGCAGTGACATTCATCACGGACTCAACTTTTAGTGGTGATAGGTGGACAGTCTACGAAGATTGATGCTTGGATTCCCAATTGGGATCATCGCAGTGCGCGTTAAAGTGAGTGCAGCGATTCATCGCAACCTCCAGCTGAGTAATGGCGATACCCTAACATCTGAATCTTCCACGGACCTTGGATGCGATAGCTGATACCTCGCCAATTGACTCCACGAATGAACAGGCAGCGAACTAAGGCCCACGTGTAAACCCATTGAGTCAAAAAGACCAGCCAAGCCAAGCGTGCCCAACTTAGTTCAGTCTGCCAATTGGTTGGCTCTCCGCGCTTTCCAACCACGCCCGCAACCGCTGACTCCATCCATGGTGCCATCAAAAGCATACCAGTACGGTAGCCGATTAGGGCCGCTGCCAGAACTCCTGCCGATAACCAGTCTCCAGCAATCGCGCACTGAATCGCAACAATCCAGCCACATAGCAACAAACCAGCCGTCGACAGGCCATGACCGACAACGGCTAGCCAGAGCGGATGATAAAGTCGCGCGGTAAGCAATTGACGTTGCACCCATTCGACAAAGGACCCCAGGGTACACACCTCTCGGTTCACCATCATCAGCGAGGGAACGAAGCTGACATGTTGCCCTATCGTGGCCAGTTGTTTGCGCAGCATGGTGTCTTCGCACAGCGACCTGCGCCATCGATCAAGCAGTCCCGCGCGGCGAATGGAATCAACTTTAATCGCTAACGTGCCTCCCCAAGCAATTTGATAACAGTACATCTGCACAACTGCCGCGGCATTCCAGAGGTAGCGAATCATCGCGCCGGTGGTGTGCTGTTCGGGCATGTACCAACGATTTCCTGTTGCGGCCCCAACATCTTCAGGGACTAAGGCTGTCGCAAGTTCGCGGAGCCACGTTCGATGCGGTACCGTATCCGCATCCAGCAGCGCTACGAAGTCTACCGTAGCATCTAACCCCTCAATGGCTTGGATCAGGCTCGAGCATTTGAGGCTACAGGTTGATAAGGGGTTCTTGAGCGTTTGAATCTCGTAATTCTGGAACGCATGTCGGCTGAGTGCAGAACGCAAAATTGCCGCTGCGGGATCCTGGGCGCTATCGATCAAAAAGCAAACTCGGAATCTCGGATAGTCTTGTGAAACGAGACCATCAATGCACTTTTCAAGGAAGGGATCGCCACCGCGCAGGCACAAAACCACAACTGCTGAAGGCGCATCAGCATCAGGGATCAACGACGTTCGATTTCGCTGTAGACGCCGTACAAATCCTGCGGCCAATAGAAACTGCAAAGCTAACGAAACGGCCAGGATGACTGCTAGACTCAATGCGTAGAGGCTCATGATACTGCCTCCATGGCGGGTACTTTTTCCGTCGCCCGACGACGCTCCCAGTAGAACAAGTGGTGCAGCGGGGATAACAACATGGCAGGTGTGAGCACAATGTCGCTTACAACGCCCACCATTAACAACGCGAACGTTAACCATGCAAAGCGAGCGACGGGCGTGAAGGGACTGAAGGCAAACACAAGCATTCCCATTCCGCAGACCAGAGCCGTTTGGACCATGGCACCTCCACAGTTACTGAGCGCTTCGCTGACTGCCGCGCGATGTTCAAGCCCACTACGACGCAACAGTCGAAAATGCGAGACCAAATGTAGCGTATCATCCACGCAAACACCCATCATCACACTGGCCGTTAGCACTGTACCAATTTCTACTTCCAAACCGCACCAACCCATGGTACCGAAAACGATGGCGGCCGGAGAAACGTTCGGCAACATAGTAAGCAGACCTCCAGAGATGCTACGAAAAAGCAAAGCCATCGAGGCAGCAATTGAAATAAACGCGGTCGTAAAGCTACTCAGTAAATCGAGCAGCAATTGACGCTGTGTGCGATAGACAAACGGGACACCGCCACTCACATCCACCTTAACTTCGCGGTACTCTGGAATGGCTTGGAATTCAGCGATCACCGTTTGCACTTTATCCAGCACTTGCTCGTAATTGGTCGTTACCGCGCCACCAACTCGACCACTGAGGCGCCAATATTCCTGTTCATCGTCGGCAAAATAAACTCGCATGCTTCGAAACTGTTCATGGGATTCGGCGGCGAGTTTCCCGATCACGGAACGCCGCGCAGTGTTACGGATCCCACCTCCTTGCGGAAGAGGTGGGAGGAAGTTCAGCACCGACATCGTGCTTTCAATTTCGGGAATGCCACTCAGTGCACTTCGCAGTCGCTCAATGGCTACCAATCGCTGAAAGCTATCCGCACCATCAGATGAAGGATTGTGCGGAAAGTGAAGCACCAATTCGATCGGTACCAGCGGTCCGATATTCTCTTCTAGCCACGCGTAATCACGTAGCAGTTTTGCATCAGGCGCGAGCATCTTATGTGTGCCCACGCTGGTTCGCAGTTTGGTGATACCCAGGCCAACCGTTATCAGGATCGCCAGTGCACCAAGTACAACCACCAGTGGACGAGGCCCAATGATAGGCAAAATCAAACTTTCCCAAAAACCAATGCGCGGCGCCGGTTGGAGACCGCGATGTGATGTTGCCGCGGTTGGAACCTCATGGATGGGCTTCAGTCGCCAGTTGCGGTTACTCGACCATTGGGCATGAATGGTCAAGCTGGCTACGACAATGATCGTGTTAATCGGAACGATGATGGCTGCGTAGAATCCAAATGATTTGATTGGGACAATGACGCTGGTGCAAAGCGAGAGGAAGCCAAGCGAAGTGGTCACAGACGCCAAGATAGAAGGAACCGCAGATTGCTTGAGCGCCTCAAGCGCAGGTGACTTAGCACCCTGTCGAGTCGCATCTCGAAAGTAACCCAAGTAGTGCAAGCCTGCGGAAATGGTTAGTACAAATGAAAGATTTGCCACCAGCAATTGCACTGAATCGACGTGACCGCCACTGTAGTAGATGAACGCCAGCGCTAGTTGTTGATTGAGAATTGCACTTAGGAACAAGACCCCGATCAACCATATCTTGCGAAGCGAAACGACAAGAATTATGAAGCAGACAAGCGACGACAGAGCGTTCAGTTCCATCAGCCACTGATTACTGGCCGCGTCCACCGCAACCGAATCGGCGGTGGTGCCAGCGATGTGAATATCGTCGATCGGCAACCCCGTGGCTTGCTGCGTTGCTTGCCACGCAGTCTGGATCGCGGACTTGCGATCCTCAAAGCCGCTGTTTGAGATTAAGGCAATGACGCAAGTTTGATTCTGATCGGGTCCGATAAACAATCGAGTGAGGCGTTTGCGCGCGTCCACTTCGGACATCTTCTGCTGATCGATCAGAGTTCGAAGTACCTGTGTCCCTCCGTCCGCTTTTGCGAAGTAGGCAACGCCGCTTTCATCCGGCGCAACGAGCAGCGATTGCAGTTTCTCGATGCGAGGGTCGCCGAGTACACAGCCTTTCCAGCTGATCATCAGGAATTCGTCGCTGCCAAATCGATCGAAGAAGGCATAGAGACTCTTCGTCTCCTCAAAACTGGCTGGCAACCAGTCTTCAATCCGATTTTTGCTGGATTGCAACGCTCGGATGGCGCCGTAACCCACGAATGGCCATGCCAGCAGAACAGCGAACACCGCAGCCCATGGTAACCAAGGCGGCGGCCAGTTCTTGTCTGGTTTCGATGCGTGGTTCACAACTGGAATCATCCATTCGCGGTTTCGCGACTTGCGTGTGCTCGCGACTTCGGGGGTTCGCTATAGGAGATTGGAAAGAACTGTTTGGTTGCGTGCTTGTGGATGCTTGTGATGGGTTCCTGAAGCATATCCCTAAATTCTTCAACGCGCAGTTTGATCAACGAATCCGCATTTTGGCTTAAGCCTTGCTCGCACTTCAAGGTACCATCGCTCAGCAGGCCTAAGGTCCATTGACCTCCGCCCGGCCCAATCAGATCAAGCGCGACTTGCGAAGTAAAGCGTTCGTCGCCGGCCATTTGCGGGAACTGCTCAAAGTACTCGGCGCAGCAAAAGGGAGTTGCCACTCGGGGTTGGCGACGTTTGCCCCAGCGATCCGCTTCGCCGAATCGAATGTAGGTATGCAACATGGTCTCATCAATTTTAGGGCAGGGGATATCACCCGCAAAACGCTTGAGATTGGTGCAGTCGAAAGTCGGATCTGTTTTCTCGTAGTTGTTGTACATTGCCAACCCAGGAAACGTCTCCGCCTCGAAGGCATTGTACGATTCCGGTTTGTAGTCCGGTCCCAAAAACTCCACACCCTTGGAATTAAAGTAGGTGTAGCCCGCTTCCATGATTTGACGTGGTGTCAAGCATTCATCGGGAGCCATGTTGAAGGTATGGCCGTGTGCCTCAGGGTTGTTGTACAAACGGGTCATGGCCTTGGAAACCCAATCGACCGGAACTACATTGCGGCGCTCTTCACCCGTCTGGGCAACGCGCAAAGGTGTATTGCGCAAACCGTCCGGTCCAACAGGTTGACGTGGAACCAAAATCGACATCACCCGCAAGTAAAGATAAAGCCCATGATAAGTGTTGGTGTAGCCAGTTTTCGAATCGCCAGAGATTACGGCAGGACGATAGACCGTAAGCTTGTCGATGAACTCAGCCGCTCGAACCAATTTTTCCGCTTGTAACTTGCTCTCTTCGTATTCGTTGCGGAATTGCTGGCCGCAGTCTAGTTCGTCTTCGTAGACGACCTCTTCGCGTAAACCACAGACGTAGGCGGTCGACACATAGTGTAGCTGGCGTAACTTGGCAGCTTCGCACAAGGCAAGCATATTGCGAGTGCCTTCGACATTCGATGTCCAGGGTTCACCCGAACCGTCGGCATGAAACTTGAGCGATGCCGCGCTATGCATGATTGAGGTGCAATGTCGCGTTACCCACCGCAAATCGTTTGGACTGAGGCCTAGCAGCGGTTTACAGATATCCCCTTCAAGCACCACGGGACGGGGCAAACGCCGCCCAGTTTCGCGTTCTCGCAACTGCAGGATCGCTTCGATACGCTCAACCGCTTTTTCGTTTTTCGAGCTGCGTACCAAGAGAGCCAACTGGTTGCCCGTCTCCAGTAGATCGCAAACCAAATAGCGTCCAAGTAACCCCGTCGCTCCAGTCAAAAATAGGTAGCCGGTCAATATGCTCAGCCTCTTGTTCGATGATGAAACTCTTCGTTGCGGATCTCAGTATCACGCTCCGAATTGTTTCTGCAAGCGGTGTGTAGCGCCTGCCGGTGCTGGGTGCAGCACCAAAATCTTGCGAGTATTGCCCTCACATCGATGACCGGAAATCGCGGGACTAAATGCGAGTTAAGATCGCCGTACAGAACCCTCAACCCCTGTAGCACGGCGTAAAGGGAAACATGGCTACCAAAAGAGTTTCCGCCAATTCCTGGCTTAAGGCTTCAGGCGTTCGAGTTAGCAACAAGTTATCCACAATAGGAAAGCTGGCTACCGTTTCCATAGTCGTCAAAAATTTGTCGCTGTTTTATCTGGGAAGGGGGCAACTCTTCGTAATCCAGCGGATCGCAGTTGTCATTCGCGGACGACTTGAAGCTTTGCCGAAGCAATCAACATTGACCCAGCGTAGCAGCCAAATTGGCTTCAATAAGAATGCTAAAAAAGAAACCGCAGCTGCAAAATTTACAGCTACGGTCTGGCTTTAGGATCGTTGCTCAAAGTTAGCGTTTTTCGGTCTTCTCAACGGCGGCTGCACGTTTGGTGCGACCATTGCTTGAATTGGGCGCGTCGGTGTCCTCGTCAAGTTCTGCCATTAGCAACTCGGCTTTTGCAAGGTGCTCACCCGTTGACTGGATGGCTTGATCCACCAATTGCTTGAATTCTCCCGAAGCGTGGCGAGAGAAAACGGTAAGCTTGCTTTTCATGCCCGCATGCTTGGCAATTTGCATTCCCACATAACACTTGTCGAAATCGCCTCCGTCTTCCTTCGACAACTTTGCTTGTGTATCTGACAAGCACTGTTGGGCCAGTTCCTTTTGCAACTTCACGGCATCGGGAGCTATCGCGTTTGGCTTGCCAAGATTTGTTTGAGCTTCAGAGTTTCCGACGTTTGGTTGATCTTGGTTATTTGGATTCTGCTTAGTCTGAGATACGGCTTCGGAACGCTCTTTAGTAATTGAGGGATCTCGATTCTTATTTGACAGCTCACCGGTATACAATTCACCGGTATTAGGAGCAAACTTCTGAAACTTAGTAAGAAGCTCCTGGTGTTCCTGCACCATCATGCCAGCGAACTTCTTCACAGCGCCGCTCTGAGATTTTTCCTGAGCCATCCGGCCAAGAGCAACTTCAGCTTGATTGTCATAGACCACGCAACTCGCCATCATGCTCTGATGTTGCCCAGCATCGTGCGCGGCACCACCTGGCTGTGCGACCCTACCGTCTTGCGCTGTGGCAGGCTGCGAGTTAACTGGATTCTGTGCCGAAGCACTTATGCCCATGTTAGCTGTGCAGAGCAATGCCAAACTGATCTTTTGAAACTTACCCATACTCATAACTGTCTCTCCAAGAGAAGATTGTGTTTGCGACCTGTCCAACAAAGGGCTGGCCAGTCTTCTCTGATACACTCGCAAAGGGCGTTCCATAAGTTCGATGCAACAAGAGGAGAGCCATGTTGGTGCATGCCAGGAAGTGTTTTTTTGCAAAAACAATTCAGCAGGGAATGTTTACTTGTTGATGATTAAGTCTCGACGACCACTGACCGCTCGACGTGTGCGCTCATCGAGCAGTCTAAACTTACGACGGTTGAGGTGCACTAACTTGACGAGATCAGCGACGTTGCTTCAAGCGCAGATCGTGGGGGTGATGACTTTGGCGGGGTAGGAGCAGGATTGCTACTGAGTCGCTTTAGCGATGGCTTGGAGGGCAAATAGTGGCTGCCGACTGCATGCAGGGTGATGCGGCAATGCATTCAATGCAGTTGGTCACACTGGGCATGGGCGCCCACTGTGGCACGCGGAGATACGGCCAAGCGTATGCCCGACGTCATCGCTCGGGGTCATCGCTCGGGGCCATCGCTCGGGGCCATCGCTCGGGGCAAATGGCACCGAGCTACGTTCCATTCCATGACGCTGTGATTCAACCCTGAGCAGACTAAAGGTCAGGCTTTAGGACAACGACGCTCAACGGTGGTAAGGTGAGTGCCAATGACGCTGGGCGGCCGTGATGGGAGTGCTTCTCGGCGGTGCAGCCCGGGAAGTTACCGACGTTGCTGCCTGCGTAGAACGATGAATCGCTATTGAAAATCTCGCGGTAGAATCCGGCTTGAGGGACACCGATTCGATAGCCGTGGCGGACAACTGGGGTAAAGTTGCAAGCCACCACCACGAAGTCACGAGGATCCTCGGCTTTGCGTACAAAGCTGATCATGCTGTCGCCGCGATTCATGCAATCGATCCACTCAAAGCCCTCACCTCGGAAGTCGACTTGATGCAGTGCGGGCTCGCGAGCGACCAAGTGATTGAGATCTGCGAGCATCTTCTGAATGCCGCGATGTGTGTCCCAGCCGAGCAGATCCCACTGCAGTTCAGAATCGTAATTCCATTCGTGCCACTGCGCAAACTCGCTGCCCATGAAGAGTAGTTTCTTGCCAGGATGGGTCCACATATAAGCGTACAGCAAGCGCAAGTTCGCAAACTTTTGCCATAGGTCACCCGCCATCTGGCTGATCAGTGAACCTTTGCCGTGGACCACTTCATCGTGCGACAGCGGTAATGCGAAGTTCTCGGTGAACGCATAAATCAGGCTGAAGGTCAGTTCGTCGTGATGAAATTGGCGATGGATGGGTTCGTGCCGCATGTAACGTAGCGTATCGTTCATCCAGCCCATGTTCCACTTGATCGAGAACCCAAGTCCGCCACAGGATGTAGGACGGCTGACACCGGGCCAAGCGGTGGACTCTTCGGCGATCGTCAAAACGCCAGGATACTGGGCATGCGATTGCTCGTTGAACTCGCGGAGGAAGTGGATAGCGTCGAGATTCTCGCGACCACCATAAGCGTTCGGGACCCACTCGCCGGCTTTGCGACTGTAATCGAGGTACAGCATGCTGGCGACCGCATCCACGCGCAAGCCATCGATGTGATACTTGTCGTACAAGAACAGAGCATTGGAGACCAAGAAATTACGAACTTCGTTGCGTCCGTAATTGAAGATCATCGTACCCCAATCTGGGTGCTCGCCTTGGCGTGGATCTTCATGCTCGAACAAGGCGGATCCATCGAAGCGTCGCAAGCCGTGGCCGTCTTTGGGGAAGTGAGCGGGAACCCAATCGAGAATCACACCGATGTTGTTCTGGTGGCAATAGTCGACAAAGTACATAAAATCTTCGGGAGTCCCATAACGACTGGTTACACCGAAGTAGCCAACCGTTTGGTAGCCCCATGAGCCCGTGAATGGATGCTCACTGATCGGCATCAGTTCGACGTGCGTGAAGCCCATCTCGCGACAGTATTCGACTAACTGATGAGCAATCTTGCGATAGTTCATCCAACCGTGATGACCTTCGGGATCGCGGCGCCATGAACCGAGGTGCAGTTCGTAGATCGAAATTGGCTTGCGGAGAGGATCTTCGCTGGCGCGACGATTCATCCAATCGTTGTCTTGCCAGGCGTAGGCGTTGAGATCCGTGGCGATCGAAGCGGTCCGCGGCGGCATCTCGGCGTAGTAGCCATAGGGATCCGTTTTGTCGATCGTTTGACCGTCGCAGGTCTTCACGCGGAACTTGTACTTCTGTCCCATGCCGATATTAGGCACGAACAATTCCCAAATACCAGCCGGGATGTGCTTGCGCATCAAATGTTGCGTACCATCCCAATGATTGAAATCACCCACGACTTGGATGTGCTGTGCGTTCGGAGCCCAAACGGCGAAGTTCACACCGGTTTGACCATCGATCGTCCGCGAGTGAGCCCCGAGTTTGTCATAGATCTTCCAGTTCCGACCTTCGCCGAACAGAAACAAGTCGAACTCGGTCAGGAGGGGTTGTACGGCGTAAGGGTCATGCATCTCTGTAATTTCGCCATTCTTCGAGGCAACTCGGAGTCGGTAATTTGCGGTTTGAGTCGAATCCCCGGCTGGGCAAATCGCTTCATAAAAACCGGATGGGTGGATTCGTCGCATCGGACGAACTTCGCTGTGGTTATGGTCCACCAACCAAGCCTGTTCGCTGCTGGGCAGGAAAGCTCGAATCGACAGTGCTCGCCGGTCGCCGCAATCGATGACGTGCGGGCCGAGCATATGAGCCGGATTCTCGAGTGTTCCTTCAACTAAGCGACTAATACCTTGCAATGAAAGCTGAGTGCGCACCAGGGGCTCCGTTCTTGACATCGTGTCCAGTCGAGAAGCCAGCGAAACGCGTCGCAGGTCTCGGCCCGGAAGTGAATATAACCAGGAATTCATTTACCGTCACCGCACCAAGCCCTTTCGGGCTGATGCTAGGCGTCTATTTGTCAGTTGTTCTTCAGTTGCGAACCATTCCGTTCGCCATGCTCGTTGTGCGGTGATCCAAACCAACGCAGCCCATTAAAGTTGTTTCGTGCACCACTGTTGAGCAGTGCCCTTCAGGTGGGTGCGACCGTTGGCCGCGAATACACTCGCATAAGTAACCGCAATAGTCGCTCGCGCCAGCCTCGGATCCAAAGCATCGCCGCTTGCCAGCGATGAAATCGCCAGGCAGGGACAGTGATCGAGATCTTGGGGCGACGGAACCCATGCGGCAATTCCGTTACCAGTTGCATCGCTGGCTGTACGATTGGACTGTGACCAGTGACAACCAGGCTTGGCGCCATTTCATCACCGCTGTGCAAAATTGCGTTGGGCTGGACAATTGTCGCCGGACCGTTAACTGCCAAACTATTAACTTCCAGACCGCTAGTTGCTAGACCATTCGAGGCCATTCCCACCAAGCCGTGAGCGGAGTCAACCCGCTGTATGACACCAGCGGCCACACCGGACGTCGAATTGCGACGAGCGAGCGCGGCGGCTGTTTGGTTTTCCAGGACCGGAATTCCAGCTGTACTTTTCTCTCCGACGCTAAACGGCGCATCGATTGGATTTGTGAGCACGGTCAGTTCATCCATCTCAGTCGCCGTGTCTACCATGGCTTGGACCAGCGGTGATTGAAGGAGACGACATGTCACTTGGTGAAAGCTCATTGCGCAGTCGATGCGTTGCCATAAGTCGGCATTGCGAATCGGTTTTTGGATACCAAAGTGTTCCCATGTATACTCAGCTTCTCGCCACTCGTTCAATCCATATCGCAACCCACGCGACACATAACGACTGGTCGTGACTAACGTCACTTGGCTCGGTTGCTCGAGCGCTTCCAGTCCTCGCACCACGGCCAGCAATGCCAATCTGTCTCGATGCACGTCGGCTTCCGAATCGGCCGCTTCGAGCCGTTCTGGTCCGTCAAGCTGCTCGAGTACAAAGTGCCAGCGGCCAAAACCTTGGTCCGCAACTGCACATGTCCTCGACTTGCTCAAACTAGCATCGGTAAACAATAAAAAGTGGGGTTGGTTGACGACCATCGCTGGAACTCCTGCGACTCCGGTGCAATCGCATGTTCATGTGGTAACCGTGATTCAACTAACCGTGGCTTGCAAGCACGCAGGTATCGCCGGGGCATTCGTCAGCGTAGCTTGGGACCATGGTCCCAAGCGTTTCTAAGTTCCACAGAACCGTTCGGCACAACACGCTTGGGGGCAGCAGCGGTTAGTGCCTGCTGCATGCGGCTCGTTGGAGGCGAGCTATGCAACATGGCGATTCTGGAATCACTGGCGACGAACTGTGTATGCGACCTTCGAGCATCAGAGGCAGAAACGACACGAACTCTTGCTGTTTCGTACGAACGCTACTGGCAAAAATAGTTAGTAAAATCGAACCCCATCCATGGCCGCTGACCGCAGTACCTACATGTCAGCCAGTTTAGGTTGCGCTGCGATCATCCTGATTCCAACTGGCTGTGAAGTTGCTTATCGGCGCTTCTTGACTCGCCGCACAGCTTTTCCATTCAGCAAAGTCCCCCAAATCCCTAGCCGCTTCCCAATGAGCAGGTTTTAACAATTGCAACGAGGAAGTTTGAAGCTAGTGCTTCGTCCATCTTTAATTTGGGGGTTAGACACATTAACCGATGTGCGTTAGCACCGGTTTCCGCAATGTGAAAACCGCGGCTAACGCCGTGCGGTTAATAGTACTTGAGTGCGATCAACCCAAAAATCTAATCTGGACAGAGCACTTGTGGATTGTCACAGCTTAATTTTAGGGTTTGGAACATCAGCCGGAACGCGCTAGCGTCCGGTTTTCGCCGCGGCAACCGGTGCTAGCGCACTGCGGCTAATCGAGGTCTGAAACCTGAGATCTGAAATTCGGCCCAGTAACACTGGTGCAAGCCGGGCATAGCCAGTGGCCACCTTTACCAAACCGCGAACGTCTCAAGCCTCAAGCCTGAGCGAGTCGGGGATGCGTTGCAGTTTGCCTTGCCGGTCGATAACAGCCAAAGTGATCTGTGCAGTGGCGATGGTTGTACCAGCCCGTTCGACTCGATAGCTCTGCTCGATTTTCGCTTCGGTCATGCGATCGATCTTTACGTGGATATCGATTTCATCATCATACTTGGCTGGCGTCTGATATTTGCAATCGACACGTACCACCACCACGAACAAACCGCTCGCTTCAAAATCGCGATAGTTACCGCCACTTAAGCGAAAAAGCTCCGTGCGGGCGATTTCGAAATAGCGGAGATAGTTCGAATGATGCACAAACCCCATGGGATCGCACTCGTCGTAGCGAACTCGCAGCCTGATTGTGGTACCGTCCAAGAGTGATTCCCGTCAGTGCTAACTGGCATACTGCAGCAGTAGCTTGTCCATCAAGCCTGGAGCGAGTCGACTGAGCCAGACGAGCGCCTTACCGCCGGGGGATAAGATAAGCTCGCGTCGTCCCTTCCTCACAGCCCCCAAGATCGAATGAGCGACTTTTTCAGCCGACTGAATGCCAAACTTAATCGACTTTTCGACCGGATCGGAGTCCAGCAAAGAGTCGAAGAACTCGCTGCTCGTAGTGCTCGGCGAAATCGTCACCACGTCGATACCCGACGGCTTCAGCTCCAAGCGTAACGATTCGGTCCAACCGCGGAGAGCGAACTTGGCTGCGCAATACTCGCTCTTGAGCGGAACTCCACGATGCGCGAGCACGGAGCTGACAATACAAATCGCTGGATTCACACCCTTACGAAGGTGCGGTAGTGCGAGCCGTGTGAGCTCCGTAACCCCAAAGAAATCAACTTCGAAGATTCGTCGCAGACGCTCAGGAGTGGCATCTTCAAAAGCGCCCACAGCGCCAATTCCAGCATTGTTAAAGACCAGATCGATACCACCAAGTTCGCTTACGGCCGTATCGACTAGAGTCTGACGGTGCGCCGGATCCGCGATATCCCCGGGGACAGCGATCAGTCGCCGCCGAGGATTCCCGAAGGATTGACGGAGTTTTTGCAGCCGATCTTCCCGCCGGCTGGTGACCACCACGTAGGCTCCAGCGCGAACCAATTCCGAAGCCAAGTACCAGCCAATGCCGCTGCTCGCTCCTGTCAAAAGCACACGCTTATCGGCAAAAATCCTCTGTGACATAGCAAGTTTCCGCAAATCCATTTGAGTCCGTAGAAACACTAGTTCCGACTAGAACTTGGTCTTGGTGGGTCGCATCTGCCAGATGCGACCTTGGTCATCAGCCGATGGGCGCTAGCCGGGATTGCCCAAGCTTGCACATCAGCCGATGCGCGCTAGCCCCGGTTGCCCCTGCTTCGGTCATCAGCCGACGGGCGCTAGCCCCGGTGGTCCCCACGTCTACAAAGGACAACCGGGGCTAGCGCCCATCAGCTAATAACC
>JANRMD010000266.1:0-7753 GCA_033761895.1 Pirellulaceae bacterium
CAGTTGCTCTCCACCTCCTCTTGCGAGAACGCAGTTACTTTCAATTAATGGGTTCAGATCAACCCATGCCGGGACTTTCGCCCAACTGATCAAACAACATCACAGGCGCACGAGCGCGGGCGTCCCCGCCCGCTGCCCCACCTTTTAGCATGTCAAAGAACTTACAATTCGCGACACTAGCCAAGCGGTCAGGGATGTTGCGACTTGGCAATGACTTCGTTGCTAACAGCCTAAACCCCAGAGCCATTCGTCCTGATTCGGATCATGTACCGACAACCGATTTCGGGTTCAGCGGACGAGGACGTCCATGCGCCAGAAAACCAGACTAGCGGATAATTGAGGTACGAGGCGTAGGTTTTCCGATTAAGGCGAGAAAACCGATGCTAACGCACTTCGGTTGATGGGTGCTGGTAATTCAGGCGGACTTTGACGGCGTCTGCAACAACTTCTTAGTTTGGGTAGCGACAATCCCGATGTTTGACCTTGAGGCACGGAATGGACTCTTCCTCTGATCGGGCGAAGGATTGCTAGCGATGAGACGACTATTGGTTGTGGTTACAGTGGTTGCCAGCGGTTTTGGCAGCGTAGCGAACGCTCAATTCCCTTTTTCGCAAAACTCGGCGGAAAAGTGCCCACCCTCATCGGACAGCTCCTGCACTTACGACTACTATCGCAACAAAATGTGGCCTGCTCCGTTCACCGCTGCAGACACCAATGCGGTCACATCCATTTTCGATCAACAGCGTTCCAATGGCTGGCGTTTGCACAACACGCTGAGCACTGCGATGTTCGATCCTAGAACCAACTGCTTAACTGATGCTGGCAAGGCACACGTTAAGTGGATCGTGACCAACGCACCGCAAGCTCGACGAGTTGTCTTCGTCTTGCAGGATGCAAATCAGCAAGTGACTTCTACTCGCGTTGAATCGACTCAGTTGGCGATCTCGGAAGTGATTCCTGTCGGACCGCTACCACAGATTTATCTGACCGATCGAGAACCATCCGGTTCATCAGGCGTCTACCAAACAGCTGTGCACCGCGCGATGGCCAACAGTGTCCCTTCGCCACGACTAACCGCTGCTGGTGGATCTAGCGGTAGCAGCGGCAGCGGCACTGGAACACCCTAAACGCACTTGTTAACAAACCTCTTGTGTTGAATAGTGCTTCGACGAGTTTAACGTGGGGTTGAGTGAGTTTGGGTTAGTGAGTTTTGGTTTGGTGTGCCACTGGCTGTGCCCAATAGCGTGCCAGTGCAAACGAAGTAATTATCGTTCACATCAACAAGTCTCACCAACACAACGAGTGTAACGCGAGAGCCACCGAAGTTGGACGGCACCACTTACGATCGAGTTGGGTGATGAGTCAGTGGTCGCAACGCATTGGATCGCGTTTGCTTATTCCAGCCCTATTTCTTGGACAGCGTACGGTATTCGCCGCGGGAACCGGTGCTAGCGCACTGCGGCAGCCGCGGGTGACCGAAGGAGCAATCTTTGATCACCTATAGTGCTGCCAATGCAGCCAGTTCAACTTGCATTAGAGCGAGCCCAATCCATGCACGTTCCAAACTTCGAGACCCGCGGCTAGCGCCGACGGCTCACTAACTAAACAGGCCCCTAGCGCCGACGGCTCATAAACTCACTAACCGCAGTACTCTCGAAATGCTTGACGCATTCCGCTACCCAAAAATCTAATGTGGACAGAGCACTAGTGGATCGTCAAGATTTAATTTTAGGACGTGCCACCCAAACCTGATACTTTCCAAGATCAAAGTCTCTAGCGTTGATAGATCGGCAAGTAATGATACTTGACCGATAGGCTTAGAATGGCCATCGCCGTCGAGTAGACTTTGCCAGCTCCGGCCTCTTCGCCATTCGGTGCGCTCCAAGAACCGTCTGCTTGTCTCTTTTCGAGCAGCAACTTGCGAACGTGTTCGTCGGCAGTTTCCGCATGTTTGCCGCCGCGTTGGTGCATCCCTTGCGCGTAATAGTAAGCACCATAAAAGAAGAACCGTTCGTCCCACTTGGGCGGATGTTCAATCAACCACTCGGACGCTCCGAGGACCTGCGGTGACTCATATTGACCACAGACTTGCATTGCCAAAAGTCCTGCAGCGGTCATGGCAAAAGTGGGGCTGTTGTTTCCAGGCAAGTAACTGAAGCCTGCGGTGGCTTCGATCGGTTTGCCCAGTGAATCTAATCGAGAAGTGTACGAACGCTCGAGGTAAGCGACGGCTTGCTCAATGGCTGCCGCAGGGACCTTCAATCCATCGTTCTTGGCCGAGCGCAGTGCCATCAGTTGCCATACGCTGACCGAGAGGTCTGAGTCATTGGAATTGGGCGTGTAGCGCCACGCGCCCGCATATTGGCTGGGCTTGCTTTGCTTCTGGGCACTCAGTATCAGATCGATCGCCCGTTGGCATCGCGTTTCGATCAACTGATCCTGTTCTGCGTCGGCTCCCATGCCAAGCATCTCGGTCAGCATCAGCGTAATGATCCCGTGGCCATACATCCGCGATCCATCTTTGTTGCCATAGTAACCATCTTTATCTTGTCGGTCATCGCGCAGAACGAACGCCAACGCTTTCCTGGAGGCTTCGCCTAACTCCGAAGGTGTTCCCGGGGTATTGCCGGTGCTCGCCAGGGCCATAATTGCCAGTGCGCTCATCGTTGTGTCGTACTGGCGGTCCGTGATGGCTCCGTCGGGCCGCTGATTGGAAACGAGAAAACGCGTGGCGGCTTCGATCGCGGTGTCGACTTCATCTTTCGCAAAGCTGTTTTCGGGTACTTGCGCGGTAACATTGGCGCAAGCACAGACTGCAAGAACGATCAGGACAGCTTGCAGTGACAGCAGTTTCAACAAAGTGTTTCTCAATCGTTACAAGCAATGGCTTCGTCTGGAACCAAAGTTGGAATCTCATCAGCCATCGGATAGAACCAACTTCTGGACTCGTTGAGCAACCCAGACTGGAAGTCGTCGGTGACGCTGGACCCCAAACGATTCGTCAAGGTGCCTGCGCGAACGGACGATCGCAGTCGTTCGACCAAATCCACGGGAGCAATTTCAAGCTTTTCCAGTGTGATTGGACAACGGATCAAATCCAGTACCCATTTTGGCATCGTTGACATTGTAATCTCATTCCGACGGGAGTTGATGCCCAAGCTTTTCACGTTTGGTGTTCATATAAGCCACATTGTGTGGATTGGTTGGCGAGATGATGGGCACTTGATCGACGACGCGTAGGTCGAATCCGCGAAGGTTGAATGCTTCGGTCTTTTTGGGGTTGTTGGTCAACAAGCGGACGTCGGTCAGGCCGAGATCTTTGAGGATTTGAATACCTACACCATAGTCTCGCATGTCCGCCTTGAAGCCCAACGCATGGTTGGCTTCCACCGTATCCAGTCCTTGTTCTTGCAGTGCATAAGCGCGGACTTTTTGAGCCAAGCCAATCCCTCGGCCTTCTTGTGGCAGGTAAACCAATGCTCCGCGACCCTCCGATGCAATCATTTGTAAGGCCAAGGCTAGCTGATCTCCGCAGTCGCAGCGCAGCGATTGCAGCAAGTCGCCGGTAAAGCAACTGCTGTGCATTCGGACTAAAGGAGCGATCAGGTCGTTCTTCGCCATATCCCCCATGAAGATTGCGATCGGTTCCTGGGTTTCAAATTGAACTTGATAGACGGCAATTTGAAAATCTCCGAATCGTGTGGGTAGATTCGCTTGTGCGACACGATTGACCAGTTTTTCATTGACGCGTCGATGCGCAATCAATTGCTCGATCGAAATGATTTCCAAGTCGTGCATTTCGGCTAACTCTAGCAATCCGTCGCGAGTCGCCCGATCGCCGCTATCATCGAGGATCTCGGTGAGTACACCTGCTGGTGCCAATCCAGCCATGCGCGCCAAATCGACGGCTGCTTCGGTATGCCCGGCGCGACGCAGAACACCGCCTTCCATCGCCAACAGTGGGTAGACGTGTCCCGGACGCACAAAGTCTCCTGGCTGGCTGGTATCGCTTGCCAAACGTCGGATCGTCTCAGCGCGTTCGGCTGCGGTGATGCCAGTTTTGCTGCCGAAGTAATCAACGGGCGTCATGAAAGCTGTTTGCAGGGGAGCCGTGTTGTCTTGAACAATCGGCCGCAGTTCCAACCGCTCTGAGGTGCTCGGCAGGATCGGTGCGCACAATTGGCCCCGGCCGCGCAACATGAAATTGATGGTCTCTGTCGTCACCGTTTGAGCCGCACAGATATAATCCCCTTCGTTTTCGCGATCTTCGGCATCTACGACGATGACAACTTTGCCAAGGCGAATTGCATCCACCGCCGCTTGCACCGTACTGAATTGCTTTGTCATTTTTGCTCAGTCGTTATCAGGTAAGCCGTTTTGTTTTGATCCGTAGCGCCGTAAACTGTGGCTGGCTATTATAGAGCATCCGGCGAGTTTGGCTTAGAGCGGTTTAAAGTCGTATTTACGCATCGTTCCGGCCCCAAATTCGCGCCCCATAAGGAGCATTCGTGAGAGGTGGAGCGTCAAAGTTAAGTCCTCACGTTGCGAACCCGCCGGTACCTGCTGGCGCTCGAAATCAGGTGCCAAGTGACTGAGGTGGTTCGGAAATGAATCTTGAAGTAAACCCATTCGATCCTCCTCGATCGCTGGACAAGTCGGATAGAGTTAAAATAGATAGAGTGCCCGTTCAATGGCCGCTCGTGTTCGCTTTAAAAGTGATCGTTCCGGCCATTTTTGGTTGGTTTATTAGCGATTTTGCGGGACGTAATCATCTTCAACGATGACATTGATGCCAGGGATGGTCAATTACTCCTACCGAGACTGGCCAACGAGTGGGGCGGATTTGTCGCCACGATTTTTGTGGGAGGGTCACTGATTGCGTGCGCATGCGTCATCGCGTTGCTGATCAGTCTGGCCCGCCCCAAATCGACAGTGAAGGTGGAATAAAAGTGCTTTTCAGATTGTTTTCGTATTGAATCACGAAGGTTAATCGTCCATGGTCGAACGAATTCGAGTTTTGCTGATAACCGTTTTCCTCGTGGAGCTTTTGGCGGTCATGCCCAGCAATGTTTGGGCAGAAGATCCGGTAGCGGACAGGGCTGCGCTAACGCGACCCTATCGCAGCGTTCGTGATGCGGTGTACCGTCGAATCGATGGCGAAAAGGTGACAGCGGATATCTTTCGTCCGGCTAACGATGAGGTTTGCCCAGCGGTACTGATGATTCACGGTGGGGCGTGGAGCAGTGGGGACAAATGGCATTTGCATGACCACGCCCGTGAACTCGCTCAGCATGGTTATGTGGCCATCTCGATCAACTATCGCCTCGCGCCGCTGCACAAGATCACCGAGCAGATCGAGGATTGTCGCGCCGCCTTGGATTGGGTTGCCAAATCTTCAGACAAATACAAGCTCGACCCCAAGCGAATCGCGATTTGGGGTTACTCGGCGGGGGCCCATTTGGCCTGCATGTTGGCGACTCAGCCAACGCCAGACGCGCCACCCATCATGGCGGTCGTGGCTGGTGGTGCGCCGTGCGACTTTTTGAACATTCCCGAAGACAGCAACGTGTTGTCGCTTGTCATGGGTGGCTCGCGCAAGGAACTGCCGCAGCTTTACCATGATGTCTCGCCGCTGAACTTTGCCAACGCCAAGTGTCCGCCTACCCTGTTTTTTCATGGCTCCACGGATTTGATTGTACCTTCGGCCACCAGTCGTCGCATGCATGATGCTCTCAAGAGTTGTGGTGTTGAGACGGAATATGTTACTATCGAAGACAAAGGGCATCTAACGACCTTCTTGGATGGCACCGCGCGACGCAAAGCGATTGAATTCTTGAACAAACATCTATCATCGGACCATTGATGCTGCCTATCGAAGAATACATCGAGCAAGCGTACTTCTTCCGCGTGCTCATTGAACGCATCGGTCAGAATTTGCCGCTTCAGGAATTGCTCGAACAGACAAAACACGAAGTCTTGGCGACCACCAAGCTGCCGATGGCCATTGACTTGTTGCTCGCCGAACTCAAGCATCACGGGCAGATGAGCAGTGGGATGGCGATGCTGAAGCACTACTTCGTGCCATTTCAGACTTTCTTGGTCAGTGAAGCTGAGGCTGATAAAGGTCGTTTCGATTACCGCACGGGAATGAAGATTCTTCAAGCCGAAGCGGAGTATCGCAGCAAGACTTGCTCACCTCAGGGATTGTTCTTTTTCCAATTCGAAGCCCTGTGCCGCAATCGGCTGAACTATGATCGCGGGCTGAAGGCGATGTCAGAGGATCCCGTTTATGACGCCAGTTGGCGCGAATGGATTCTCATCGTGCGTCGTCAATTGGGGATTATCGATACTGCGGACTTGATTTACGTTCGCAGTCAATTGTACCGTGACCGTCGCGTTGCTCAGGGGCAATTAGAAATCGAAGCTCCCGTCCTGTTCGGTCTCGCCGAAGGAAAAATCGCGCAGGCGAACCGCCGTAAAGATCCGCTTTATCTTTTTGCGGCCATGCAGAGGCATCTTGGCTACCCTGCTGTTCCCAAACTGGAAGCCGTCGATCCACTGCCAACCCTTGTGCCGCAACTGATGCGCCGCATGGAACGACTTGAATCGCGCATCAAGTTGTTCGAAGAGGAGCAGCGTGGCGGTATCGACATCACAAAGTTCTACAAAGGTGGTCGGGTTCCTCCTCCAGCCGATGACCTCATTGAATAAGTCGCGAGAGGCGATTTGGGAACTGCTAGAACTGGCGGAAAGAACCTGATGATGCGAACACAAAGAGTGAGTTTGTTGCTTGGGCTGGCCTGTATGCTAGTTTCAGCGAAATGGCCAAACGCAACAAAATCGCTTACGACTACTTTACAACCAAGCCACGGGATGTGGTGACCAAAGAGATACCAAGATGGAAAAAGCGTGTCGGTTTCTAGGAGTCGATATTGGTAATAGCGGGCTGCGCGTCGCGGAACTTAACATCGCTGAATCCAAAGTCGAAAGGACGTTGCGGATCACATGGAGCCACGGAACGGCTGGCACGCGATCGCCTGCAGCAGAAGTCCGCTATGCTCCGGATTCACGGGATTGGTTGCCTATCGTTGAGAATTTTGCCCATGAAACGACCCACGCTGCAAGTGACACGCGGTGCGTATGGCTGGTCAGCAGTGTACGTCGCGATGCGCTCCAAGTGCTTGAAGAACATGTCGTTCGCTTGATCCAAAGGCGGGCTACCCATGACCAGTGGCGAGTCATCACGCGTCACGATATCGCTATGCAACTGGATGTAATTGAACCGGATCGAGTGGGAATCGACCGCATCCTGGCCGCTTCGGCAGCGGCCAATTTGTTTGCTCAGCGACCGCTGATCGTGATGCAAGTTGGATCGGCGATGACGGTCGACTTGGTACTTGAAGGGAATGTATTTGGTGGCGGAGCCATCCTGCCCGGCGTGCCGATGATGTTGCGTTTGCTCGGTCAAGCGGCAGATCTGTTGCCCACGATTGAAGCGGACGAATTGACAGACTTACCACCACTGCCAGGCCGCAACACTGAGCAAGCTATGCGCTGCGGCACCGCTAGCGCACTCGTCGGTGGCGCTCAACATCTCGTCCAGCGTTATCGGGAAGCTCACGGCCCCGCGACCTTGATTGTCCTAAGCGGTGGCGACGGCACGCGTCTCGCCCCACATCTCCCGCAGCCGATCACCATCGTCCCCCACCTAGTTCTGCACGGGCTCGTTTTCATCGCTCACAAGTTTCAGTCT
>JANRMD010000267.1:0-7656 GCA_033761895.1 Pirellulaceae bacterium
GCGCTTGAGCATGGCGTGCCTGTGGTCGAACGCAAACCGCTGGCTCAAGCGCTCTACAAGACGGTCGAGATTGGGCAAATTGTTCCCGTGGATCAATACAAGGCTGTGGCCGAAGTTCTTCGCTACGTCTATCAACTGCAAGGCAAGAAGATCCCTGGCATAGAGCCTTAAAACCGTCAACGGTTTGTCGATTATTGGGAAGCGGAATGCGTCAAGCATTTCGGATTCCTCGTAGCGGAATGCTTGAAGGGTTAGCGGCGGTTACCAGAGCAAAAACCGGGGCTAACGCCCATCGGTTAATCCCGCAGATTTACTCTGCGGATCGTTCGGTTTCTTACTAATCTTCAGACGCGGTGACGAATGGCGACGAGGGCTGAGGCTATTAGCAGCCTACGCTTCGCCGAGTCGCAACATCCCGGCCGGCTCGTCCTCGAAATGCTTGACGCAATCCGCTACGCCGAAATGAGTACCAGAAGGGCCTGCAAAAGATGGTTGCGGTTATCAACCTTTGCCGACCAGTGTGGCAGATTCCTCAATGGCGTCTGCCCAATCTTCGTCTACCGTATCGATCACTGCATCATCCACCACAATCAACACTCGCTTGGACCCCAACAGCCCCTGCGGATTCAAACTGTAGTAGCGGTCCAGATAATTCGGATGTTGGTAGCAGGTGGCCAGCAACTGTTCAACGCATTCACTGGTGATCGACATGGGATCGCCGGTTGGCTCAAGCACAATTTGCAGTGTTGTATGGGGACAATCTAGCAATATAGTCTGGATGACCTGCTGCATGGCTGCTAGATGGTCGGGCAAGTCTTGAGCTGTGAACCATAGCGTTAACGCTTGGGCGCGTGTGCTGGCGGGTGGCAGTTCGCAACCTGCGCCATCAAAGTCAATGCGAACACATTCAACCCATTCGCTCGACGGATCGAATTGCAATTTAGGATCTGGAAACGGGTCCCATTCCGTTTCAAAAACATCTTGAGCATCCGCCATCAACTCGTAGAGATCGCTGGTCTTGAGAGTCGGTGTTTCCAGCACGTAATAAGGCGGTCGTGGTTGGAACTGCAAACCCAACTCCTCGGCCTCGGAGCGAAATGCGGTGCCTGGCAAGATTGCCAAATTGAACACCTGCGTTGAAGTAAACATCTTGCTTGAAGATAGATAATCAAAGCCGCGCCGTACCGAAGCCATCGTATCGCCAGGCAGGCCGATGATGAGGTCCACCTTCACACGGATACCAGCATCCAGTAAAGCTGAAACGCCGCGTTCGAAGGCCTTCATGTTGTTGCGACGATCCATCAAATCTTGAGTGGCAGGATCTACCGACTGCAGTCCGATTTCAACTTCGGTAAAGTTCGCAGCTCGCAGCAACTTGGCTGTCTCCGGTTTGATCCCCTCGGAACGAAGTTCACCAAAATAAGTGAAACGTTGGCCGGGATTCTCGCGAGCCAACAAGCGGAGGAATTCATCAAAATCTCGTCGCTGATTCAGCGTCGGGTCGAGCAAGATAACTTCGGTAACGTCAGCCTCGCGGGCATGTTTCAGATTCGCTTTGATCTTCTCTTCGGATAGAAAGTAGAGCGAATCGTAACTCTTGGGATAGTAACAGAACTTGCACTTGAACACGCACCCGCGAATTGTCTCCAGCAGCAGCATGCGCTCATCGGCGGCGTCCAAGATACCGCTCAGATAAGGCGATGAAACTTCATCCAAGTTGGCAAGTGGTTTGCGAAACAGAGGTATCCGCGGCTCGGTTTGACGCCACAAGCCTGGAATTAGCCTACGCCCTTCTTCACCAACCAGCATCGCCTCCAGCAGTTCACTGAACGTCTGCTCACCTTCTCCGACCACGGCATAATCGACAACACCTGAGGCGAATACCCAAGCATTGTCATTGGTAATTTCCGGTCCGCCCAACACGATAATGATGTCCGGGCGCAGTCGCTTCAATTGGCTTGCGATCCACAGACTGCGATCGATATTCCACAAATAACATGAGAAGCCAACGATGCCAGGCTCACGCTCTACGATGGCCTGCACTATGCCCAGGTCCGAACTGTAGTTGCAGATCTTAGGTGGCAGAATTTCGAACTGAAAATGTTGATCCAGTCCTCGATTGCGCGCGTGCAGGATCAGATAACCGGCCGCCAGCGGCACATTGCCGACAATAGGTGATGGTCCCGCCGGCGGGATAGGCAACTGTACAAATAGGACTGACCTGCTAAGGTCCCGTGCGCTCGTGTTCAAAAATCGCTCAATGCTTTCGAGATCTAAACGTAAAAGTAGTCCGCCGCTAGGGCGGAACATTCATTAGACATCAAGCGATTCAGTTACGCGATAGCTAAGGTGTGTCACTGAGATCGGCGTAGAGCAAGAAAATCCCAAGCAGTATCTGAAACAGTGCCACCGCAGCGGCCACAAAACCGACTCTGCGGAAACGGCAGTGAGCAAGCATTTCAATGATCGCCAGCACCAGCACATTCCCAGCAAATTTCGCGGTGATAAATGCTGCCGCCTGCTGGAGCTTGCATTCCGGTCCTTGGTCCACGCAAAGCAACCAGCGTCCAATGGGATTCAACTCCAACTGTGGCATGAACTCGACATATTTCACCGTCAGATAGATATCCATGGCTGACACGGCCAAGATGATGCATTTGCAGGCGAGCAAGCCCCAAACGCTGCCCAGTGCAGCACTTACGAGTCCCAGTGCATAAGTCGCTGTGCGACGTGTGGATTCAAGCCAATTTGTTTCTGCGCGAGCGGTCGAATACCGTTCCGAGCTGAGTGCAGAGATCGACGACATTGTTTACTTCCTCAACCAAAAACTCTATCACAGCTAAACCAAATCAACCAATACGCAAATGGCGTTCCAATCGCCATTAACATTCGAATAGAGCATTTAATGTCAAAGAATAGCGCATTCAGAGCGCGAGAGGGTTGGGGTGGGCTCCGAGGAAAAGATGCGAACTTGTGCGAAGCGGAGCTTTGCAGCAGGGGCTGCGGAAATAAGTGGCACATCAGTGCAAGGAATGGTCGCATCCGGCAGATGCGACCTACCCAAAGTCGCATCCGGAAGATGCGACCTACGGCTAATCAACTACTTCTTCCGGTTTGTGGGCGACCGCAACATAGGCTGGGTTGTACTTGCGGATATCCCATTCGATGTTGGGCAGTTCCTTGGCCATGTCGAAATCTTGTTCCGTTTCGCAGACCAGCCAACTTCCGGCAGGTGCGGCCGCATACAGTTCCGACACGCCAGCCAGCAGTCGTTGCGATTCCTCTTTCCACAAACGATACGGTGGGCAGCAGTAAATAACCCAAGGTAGTTGTGGCCATTTTTTTGTATTCGCCTCGATACTTCTCAGCCAGCGCAGCGTGTCGATGTTCTGAACCTCAATTTGCGTTTCCAGACGCAGCAGTTTGAGATTGTCGACGATGGTTGCCACTGCGGGGCGAGATAGTTCGAAAATCACCGCTCGTTCGGCCCCGCGACTGACCGATTCGATTGCCAAAATGCCGGTGCCACCAAACAGATCCACGGCAAATGTATCGTACAGGTAACCTCCCAACAGGCTAAAGACACTCTCGCGGGTCTTCTCCTTCATGGGGCGAATTGCTGGATCGCCGCTGTAGACAATTTTGCGACCACCCATCTGCCCAGCCACAATGCGTAACTTGGTCGGCGAAAACTTCTGCACTTGGCGGGGCTTTTCCCGAACAGGTTTTTCACGCATGGCTCGACGGGATTGGCCTAGCAACTGTTCATCGACTTCCGAGGGGCTGTCATCGAAGTCGTCGTCGAAATCGTCGTCGTCAGCTGGTTTTCTTTCCATTCGGGCCATGATGTTTCCGCAGAGTAAAGGCAAGCAGAGTAAAGGCAAGCAGGAAGTCGATTTAGGCGTTATGCCGTTCGATTCCGAAGCTAAAATAGGGCTACAATTTGGCCGCTGAACCGTCCGCCGACCTTGGTCGTAGTTGGACAGGGTTCTAAAGTAACTTCAGAAATAGACATTCCATGCCAATCTATGCCAATCGATTACCCAGTCTTCTGCGCCTAAGTCTAACGCTGCTAGCTGGGGCTTGCCTAGCTCTGCCAACCTCGCTGGCTCAAGAGAATCCGGCAAATTCCCAAAAGGGTTCCCCAGAATCTGCCGACTCGACCGCGAAATCGAACAAAGCTCCCGATGACCCGGCCTATCAGGCGGTTCGGACTGAGTTCTTGGATCACCTGAAGCTCATGCGCGAGGCCCAAGTCCGATATCACTTGAGTGAGGACAGTTCGAGAGACAAAAAGTTCCGTCGTGAATGGGCCGAACTTTGCGATCGAGGCCGTCCACTGGCGGCCAAGGCCTATGCAGCGATGCTCAAGAAGTTCAACGACAATCCATCGGCCAACACGGAACTAGGCAAATTCCTGCTCGAGCTTTTGCATCGAAATGTTTCGGACAGTCGGTTTGAAGGCATGCTCGAATTGGCTCTGGCCTTGGAAGCGGCTGGGGTAACGGGTGAGAAAGTCGCCGAAGGGATTGCCCTTAGCGCCGTTGCCGAAAACAAATTCGAACTCGCGAAACCTTGGATTGAGAAGCACTACAAGGAGAGCGAAAAACCGCGTCCCGTCCTGGCACCCGTTTATGACAATATTCCCGCGCTGACTAGCGATTGGGCTGAGGAACTACGTTTACGAGAGGAGGACGCCAAAGGTGAACCGCTGCCCCAAGTAAGCATCTTGACCACTAAAGGTGAAGTGATTGTGGAGCTGTTTGAAAACCAAGCGCCCGAAACGGTAGCTAACTTTATCCATCTCGTTGAGCAAGGTTTCTATGACGGCTTGTCGTTCCATCGTGTCTTGGAACACTTTATGGCGCAGACCGGGTGTCCCTTTGGAGACGGTACGGGTGGTCCTGAATATTCGATCTATGGCGAAGCTCAAAAGCAGAATGCCAGAAAGTACTTTCGTGGCACTCTTGGCATGGCTCTATCCAATGGCGATGCCAATAGCGGCGGTTCGCAGTTCTTCATCTGCTATATGCCTGCCCAAAACTTGAATGGGCAATACACGGCCTTTGGTCGAGTCGTGAAAGGTATTGAAGTCATCGGTAATCTGGCTAAGGTCAATCCGGATGAAAAGAAAAAAGAAGATGCTGCCCCAGTCGTGCTCGATGAAATCATCGAGGCAAAAGTAGTTCGCAAACGCAATCACGAATACAAACCCAATAAAGTCCAGGGTCGGCCCTCCTCCACGCCTGCCCCCAAATGAACGGATGCCTCCAAATGTACGGATACAAAGTGCCCAAGTCTTATTGGTTCGCCGCGACCGCCTGCTTAATCAGCTTTGTTGCAACAGTGGGTTGTGTTCCCAAACCAGAGAATGCCTTGATCGTTTACTCCGCTGCTGATCGCGAGTTCGCAGAGCCAATCATCGCTGCCTATCAACGCCGGAATCCTAAGACCGAGGTTGTCCCGCAGTTTGATGTCGAATCCACGAAGACTGTAGGTCTAGTGACGCGTATCGAAAGCGAGAGCGCACGGCCTCGCTGCGACGTGTTTTGGAACAACGAGATCATGCATATTCTGCGACTCGAATCGGCAGGGCTGTTGGCGCCTATCAGTTGGGACATCCCAAGTGACTGGCCAGCCTCGATGCGTAGCAAGCAGAAGATGTGGGTTGGATTCGGAGCCAGAGCGCGGGTGCTACTTGTGAATCGGGAGCTATTGCCCGCCAGTGGGGAACGCCCCAAATCGGTTCTTGAACTAGCCGATCCGCGATGGCAAAACAAATGTGGTGTAGCTTCTCCGCTCTTTGGCACCACGGCGACTCACTTCACTGTTTTGGCGGAGAAGTTAGGTTCCGAAAGGGCGACGGAGTTCTTTTCTCAAGTGAAACAAAATGCGGTGGTGCTAGCTGGAAACAAGCAAGTGGCTCAAGCGGTTTCCGCTGGTCAGCTCGCGTTTGGGTTGACTGACACAGATGACGCACTGATCGAAATTGATAATGGCTTGCCGGTTGAAATCATTTTTCCCGATCAAGCCGCCGAGCAGATGGGTACGTTGATGATTCCCAACACGGTCGCTGTTCTCAAAAATGCGCCCCATCCAATCGCAGCCCGGTCAATGGCCAACTTCTTGCTTTCAGAAGACACCGAGGGTCGCTTGGCGATGGGCAGCAGTGGTCAATTCCCAATCCGTCCCAACCATCCCCAGAAATCGCGTGCCAATCCAAGCACTCCGATACGACCGATGGAAGTCGACTTTGAAAAAGCGGCTGCTCTTTGGCCAACCGTATCCAAGCAACTTAGCGAGTTGTTTGTGAAGTAACACGTGCGTAGGCTGGGACCACGCGTTGAAGGCGGCCAAGCCGTAAAGCAAGTCATAGCCGCGCGGGTGCTCGCAGCACACTTTCGAGAAACAGATAGTTCATATTCTGGAACTCGGTGATCTTGCCTGACACAATCCACTCGCTGTCGGATTCATCATCGCGGCAAGCCTGAAAGACGCGCTGTGCGGCGAGGTTGGCCAGTGCATCTAAAGTCCGTCCATCCTCGAACTCGATCAACAGTCGCTCGCCGGCCACACGGCACTTGGCTCGTTTGGCTTCGACTCTCGCTCCTTCACGTAGCAGCGTCTCTTTCGCCGACTTGGCAGCATTGGATGGCGCTGCCGGTTTGTCTTCAACTGCTGATAGGTTCGAGGCTACTCCCGCTCCGACAATCACCAATAGCAGCCACGTCATGCGACTGCGGGCAAGCATGCGTAGGTTGGCGACCAATCGGTGCCAGGGAAAAACGGAAGACATGCTCAAACTCATTTCTTAGCGGACTTAGGAAGTACCATAGCGTGCAGGCAGATCACGCCACCTGTGCTCAATAGGACCCAACCTAGCCAGCTCGGTGGTTTTACGTTTTTTCGTGGCGAAGGATGCACGTTCATGTACAGTGAAGTTCCAAAGTCCTGCGAAGCAATCTGGGAGTTCTTCGCCATCCTCGCCAGAGCCCGCGTACTCGATTCGTTCAGTACAAACGATTCGACCATCCGAAATTGAATTCCCAATAGGCAAAGTAGTACGCCGATCATAAAGTAACGATTGCGGTCGAATTCCATTGGGTTGACTCCGCGACTTTGGATACTGTTGGAATAGGGAGGTCTTATCTCTAGTCCATTCGTACCATCGGATTGTTCCTCGATAGCAAAACCCAAAAACAACAGCCTGTGGCAGTCATGGCGACTTTGCAGCGCTTGGAGCTTCGCAGCATGCAAAGTCCTGAAATGCACTCGAAAGTCGCACAGCGATTCAGCCAATGGACCGCGCTGAGCTCCCTCGCCTTGATCGCCGTGACTTGGCGTCTATGGACCCCACAGACGGCTTATCCTCAAGTGCCCGTCTTGCATGCGCTGTGCAACGCACCGCTATGGCTGGATTGGGTTGGCTTAGTTGGTGCGGTCGTAGGTTTATTGGTGATTGCCATCAGCGTTCGCAGGCGCATGGTTCAAGTCGGCTGTGCGATCACCCTGGTCTCGCTGCTCTTGCTCTTCAGCCTCGACCAGCATCGGTTTCAACCATGGGCTTACGAACTTGGGTTGTTCTGCGTTATTTGGCTGGGATGCCGCGAGCCCTCAAGCATGCAGTTGATGCGAGTGCTGTTGATCAGCGTCTAC
>JANRMD010000268.1:0-13489 GCA_033761895.1 Pirellulaceae bacterium
AATCGTGCGACAATAGAACACTCAAATGGCCTACTTCTTCTTCGGCTTCGACACATGTTGGTCGATCAGAATGGGATTGCCATCGGGATCCGCGAGCGTCAGAAAAGCCGGCCCGTCCGTCGAATCGTCGGCCGCCACAACTGGCTCCAAGCCTCGCTTCTTCAATTCCTGTTGGATTTCGCGCACATCCTGAAACTCGGCCAGGGTCTTCTTGTCCCGATCCCACCCTGGGTTATAAGTCAACGAATTCTTTTCGAACATACCTTGAAACAGACCAATTGTGCTCGTCTCGTTCTGCAAGATCACATACTTGAGCTTCAGATCCCCGCCACTCTGCTTGAACCCCAGTTTCTCGTAGAATTCCTTGGATGCATTGATGTCCTTGACGGTTAAGCTGATCGAGAAATTGCCAAGTTGCAGGTCGCTCTTCTTGGCTTGAGGGTCGGCCGGTCGCGAACCGGTGACGGGGTAAACCGCCCAACAGCCGATGAGTAGAACTAAACAGGGAATAGAATAACGCATGCACAAACTCCTACGTAAAGCCAAGGTGGACACATCAGGTAGACTACGAAACCGATCTTAACAGACCCATTTTCTCAGTTTTGACAAATCTTGCGATCTAAAAACAAAACTCCGCCACCGCAGAAAACCAGCTACATCGAGCGTGTCAACCGAGTGCTTGATCACATCTTCTCCGACCTGACCCAACCGCTGAGTCTCGGTGAGCTAGCTGAACTAGCCGACTTGTCGTCATTCCACTTCCACCGAGTCTTTCAAGCCATGGTCGGCGAGACACCCAATGAGTTTGTGAAACGCCTGCGGCTAGAGAAGTCGTTGTACTTAATGAGCTATGGCAAGCCACGAACGCTAACCGATGTTGCGCTCGACTGTGGCTTTGCGAGTTCGTCGGACTTCTCGCGCAGCTTCAAACTGCGATACGGTGTCGCCCCTAGCAAGTTTGATTTGGATGCATGGCGTGCTGAGCATAGTCAACAGATTGAATCTGCGGCTGCGGTATCCCCCTTCAAGTTAACGAAGGGACCGCCACGCACAAACCCCGATAACTTTCGTGTGCGGATTCGGGAGTTGCCAGCCCGCACCGTAGCATACATTCGAGTCTCCGATCCCTATCATGGCGATGGAGTCGTTCAAGCCGTCAATCGTCTGATGGCTTGGGCTGAGGCAAGACAACTGGCCGACGGCCAATGGCTCGGTTACCAGTTTGAAAACCCCAAAGTCACACCGTTGGAACTGTGTCACTATTGTATCGCTGTTGAAGTCGAAAGTGACTTCAAACCGTCGGGCGAAATTGGTCGTTATCGCTTCCCTGCTATGCTCGTTGCTGAAGTTGAGATGAAAGGTGGAATCGATCTCGAGATCCGGCTGCTGCAATGGCTGTACGGTAGCTGGCTTCCGCGAAGCCAATACGTCCCAGCTGACCAACCCAGCTTTGAAGCCTTCACAGGCAAACCGTTCGCCCACGGGCTCGAGCATTTTGAACTGAAGATACACCTACCGATAAAGCGTTGACTCTACCCGGTGGCAGTTGCTCAGCCTTCTGACTTCACGTATTGTCGCAGCACTTCAACGATCACAAACGGACCCGGTTCAGGCTCTTCACGACCAAAGACCTGTGCCGCTTCAAAGGCTGCATCATGCGAATCTAAGAGACAGTAACGGTTGACTGGGTGATGACATGCTAATCCGTTACACGACAGCGGCGAGCAACCATAGGATGGTTGCGCGAGGCTATTCCCGGCTCGACTGACACCCTCCACATCCAACAGTTGAATTGGTGTGAGTTGGACGACATCGTATCCGAGACGTTCGAATCTCGACCAATCGGGCTCGGGCAGCGGCAGTGCGTACTCGGCGGCAAACAGCTGCGACGACTCGAGGGCTACCGGGGAAGCAGCGCGAGTGAATTTCGAGGGAAAGATCCGATACGCACACAGGGACAGTTGATCCTTGGCGTAACACTCGTTAGCGCCCAGAACACCGAGTTCGACCAGTTCCGCTTGTTCTGCAGCGTCCATCAAAACCAATGTGGCAATACTATCTTCTGAACTCCAATGGACGCCCTTTCCGAAACCTTCGAACCAGATTTTCGGGCCGCTGGCTATGCAAGTACTAACGCTGCAGATTTCGGTGACATGTTCGGTCTGCGGGTGCCGGCACCAATCACGCGGCCTCAGCGAGTGAAGCACATAGCGCAGCCCAACGAACACCGGCATCGGCTCGCTTGCAAGGTCCATCGACATCCTCCGTTAGGTTATAAGCATGCGACGAGTCTAACAGATGTGCCCAGGATCCGCTTGACGCAGTGGGTCGCTCTTGCCGAGTGCGACCATCGCAATGCGAGCATTCCACTTCCACGCCGTTTTCTTCGTTCACGCAATGCTGCCAAAACGACCTGTCGGTACATGGCTGGCACCATCCGTCGGTCCGCCGGCCGGACCGCTGCGCTAATTTATGGCTGGCACCAACTGCTCTCGTGATGTGAGGCAATGGGTAGGTCGCTCTTGCCGAGTGCGACCAGCAATGCCCGCATTCCATTTCCACGCCGCTTTCTTCGTTCACGCAATGCTGCCAAAACGACCTGCCCGTACATGGCTGGCACCAACCGTTACTTGGATTATGGCTGGCACCATCCGTCAGACCGCTGCACTAATTTATGGCTGGCACCAACTGCTCTCGCGACGAGGTAATGGGTGGGTCGCTCTTGCCAAGTGCGACCATCGCAATGCCCGCATTCCACTTCCACGCCGCTTTCTTCATTCACACAATGCTGTCAAGATGAACTGTCGGTACATGGCTAGCACCAGCAGTCACTTATCCAAATCTTTCGAGTGAGCGTCTACGGGTACCTCATTCTCCATGCCCCATAGTGGACTTCCGCCAGTATCGTACGGCGGTAGAAGTACAAAATCGGGGAGCTTCGATTTGAGTACCGCTTCATCTTCGACCCCGCTGAGTTCGGCAGTTAGGTACCTTAACTCTGGAAAACTCTTCGTGATATGTTGACAATCCTCAGTCGATAAATGAACGTCCGTCAAGTGAAGTGCGTTCAGCTTTTTCAAGGATTCAAGTCCTAAGATAAACCTTCTATCGATGTACTCGTTTCCATGGACATCGAGGTACTGCAGCTTGTGGCTATTGGCAATCGCAGCCGCATCTTTGTTTTGCAACCCGCAATGGCGCAATGTCAAGTTCTTTAGCTGCTTAGTGTTCAGGAACTGCAATTGATCTGCGACAGGGATACACCGAAGCGATAGTGCTCTCAGCGGTAGTTTGAGCAAAACTCGAATTGCATCCGGCGAGACAGTGGCGTGTTCAATGATGAGCACTTCTAGTTTTTTACAGCTTGAGATTATTTTCGCTGTCTGCTCGGTCAGGGGATCAGTCGAACAAAGAATCTGAAGTACCTTAATGTTGGGAGTATTCTGCAAAACTGAAAACTGACTGTCTTTCAATGGCTCCAGAGAGAGATCTGGGTCCGGTCGAAATGTAGCGGCGACCAGCTGATGGCACAATTCGTTGGGAGGAATTGTACTGATCTCACCCGCACCATCGTTGAAGAACACATATTCTCTCGGATCACTCGCTTGCTGAGCGATGAAACCTTCAGACACAAAACACGAAGCAAATAAAACTATCCAACTCATCAGACTAGTCCTCGGACTAAGGCTCTTCGCGATTCCTAACATTCAATACCGTTGCCAGCCGCGCGGCCAACGATGTTTCGGCTGGCATTCACCGCAACTACATACGGAACAGAGGCTTTCTAGATCCAGTCTGTGCGTTGCGGACGGGTCTTCAGCCGATTCGCCTCGTCGTCATTGATAAAGCTCTCTGTCGTAGGATCGAGCTTGAGCGGTCGTTGCAGTATCCAAGACAGGGCCGCGGCGTGGCAAGCGATATGCGAACGGCGCATGACGGCTGAATTGGCTGCAGGCAGTTGACGTGTTTTGACACAATCAAAGAAGTTGCGAACATGGTTCACGACATCGGCTCCACGCGCTGGCTTGCCTTCGCTCGTGACTTCGGTTGCCTTACCTTCGATTGCCAGATGGACTTCCCCGCCATCACCGGTTTCTACCCAACCTTTCTCGCCGATAAATCGGACGGGACATGTTCCATTCGATTGGATCCAACCCGGACGCTCGCCAAATGGGTCTTTGAGGAAATCGATCTCCAGCAGTAGTCCGTTGGCATAGCGACAATCAATTCCGTTTGGTTTAGGAGCGTATTCAATCGGCATGGTGGTGTCCGATTGGTTGGCCATCTGACACAAGTCCAACGTATGGGCTCCCCAGTCCAAAAGCCTCGCTCCCGAATCAAAGTCCCACTGTCCGCGCCAATTACCCGCAACATAGTCTTTGTTGTAAGGTCGCCATGGCGCAGGCCCAAGCCACATATTCCAGTCGACGATCGAAGAATCAGGCGTCGGCTCGGCGGGGAGCCAGCGGTTATCATGCCCCGGAGTGTAAACCGAAGCGACCAACTTCGTCAGCCGCCCCAACTGACCCTCTCGAGCGATTTGCACTGCCTGCTGATAGTGACTGACCGTACGCCTTTGTGTCCCAGCTTGAAAGACGCGATCCGTTTTGCGAATTGTTTCATCGATGCGCTGACAGTATTCAATGGTAAGCCCACATGGTTTCTCGCAGTAAACATCCTTACCCGCTTCAGCCGCCATCATTGATGCTGTAGCATGCCAGCGATCTCCAGTCGCGATGAAAACTGCATCGATATCCTTTCTTTCCAAAACCTTTCGAAAGTCGCGCACAACTTCGCATTCCGTGTTGCCATAAGCCCTATCGACAAACTGCTTTGCCTCATCGCGGCGCGATGCCTGCACATCGGCTACCACTCGACATCGAACATCCTTGAGCTTCAAGATTTCAGCCATCACATACTTGCATCGCCTTCCAAATCCAATGACTCCTAGTTGAATCTGTTCATTCGGCGAAGAGCTACTCCAGAATCCAAACGCATGGGCTGGAATGGCTGGAATGACGTTTGGCACAGCCATGGCGAGCGACGCAGCGGCAACTGCAGAAACGAAATTGCGTCGTTTAAGTTTCAGTGATTGAGACAAAAGTGGCTCTCCGGAAGTGGGATCTAATCTCTCTCAAAATCGAGAGAGCGGGCCTACACATGGCAACCGCTTAGGAACTATTCAGCTGCAAAACACAGATCACAAAATGTTTATCCTAATACACCCAACGGCGAAAGCGAACTTGAACGCAACGGGAATACCCGCGAGGGATGATTAACAAGCCGACTGACGCGGCCAAAAAAATTGACGCAGGCAAGTCACATGTTTACAATCCCGGGCTCAATCGCTTCTCTCCTCCGGTCTCATCAACCCCAAAGCGAGTACCTAAGCATGCGTCCCTCAATGCCTCATATATTACTCTTCAACAGCCGCTCTTGCTTCGACAAGTGCTTAGTCAGGGAACACCAATGAACCGACGATTCCTCTCATGCATCTGCATGCTGTTCCTGTTCGGATCGCGTAGTCTAGGGCAAGAGCCTGCTCCAGTAGATGCACCTCAGCCAGCCGCGAATCTCGATCGCACTATCAAAGACGCGTTCGAGGGCTCGTTTCGTATTGGAACAGCCGGAGATTTTCCTGCGCGTTACTCAGACCAAGAACTGAGTCTTGCAGCGCAACACTTTAACGCAGTGACTCCCGAAAACTGCATGAAGCCGGAGCGAGTCCACCCCGAAGAAGATACCTGGCGCTTCGAGCAATCCGATGCGCTCGTCGAATGGGCGACAAGCAATAAGATGAGTGTCCACGGGCATACGCTCGTATGGCACGCACAGACCCGCGATTGGTTCTTTAAGGGTGGTGAACGTGAGGTTGTAAGGCAGCGAATGAAAGACCACATTCTGAAACTGGTCGGTCGTTACAAGGGGAAGATGCAAAGCTGGGATGTCGTCAACGAAGCCATTAATGATGGAGGCAACGCCGAAACGGGACTTACGGAAAATCTACGCGATTCGAAATGGTTGCAGACACTTGGACCCGAATTCCTGACGTTGGCGTTCAAGTATGCCCATGAAGCCGACCCCGAAGCGATCCTGTATTACAACGACTACAATATCGAAGCAGGTTCCAAGCATGCCAGTTCCATGGTCTTACTAAAGCGATTGATCGCCGATGGCGCGCCGATTCACGCGGTCGGTATTCAAGGCCATTGGCGAACAGGCAGCGTTCCCTATGAAGAAATCGACCGGGCGATTGCGGATTATGCATCGTTGGGCCTAAAGGTCGGCATCACAGAATTGGACGTCACTATTCGTGGTGCATCCGGAGGTCAATTCGGTGGCGGCATTGGACGCCGACGCTTCGGCAATAGCGAACCACCATCGGCTGAAGATCTTAATGCCCAGGCCGAGGCGTACGCAAAACTCTTTGCGATCTTCCAAAAACACAAGGATGTAATCGAAAGGGTCACTTTTTGGGGTCTCAACGATCGTCGCACATGGCGATTCGGACAGCATCCGTTGATTTTCGATGCCAACAATGCTCCCAAACCCGCTTATGCCGAGATTGTTCGCCAAGCATCAAGTAAGTGAAAAGAGCCGAAGAGACGAGCCAGCATCAACGGCTTATTCTATTTTCCAAATCTCCACCCCATCGCGTTTACAAATCGCGATGATGTTTTTGGTCTTCGCTCGGAGGTGCTAATTTTGTGACCATTTGAATTCTAAGCTGTGCGTTGGCTGCCGAACCAAAAACTGCCAGCAAGATCACGGGCAACAAGCTGCTAGATCGCAACATGGCTGAGTCTTTCGTGTAAAAACCGGAACTGCTATCGATCCACGACGACACACATTATCGCGGACAGCAACGCGTGTAGAAAGCCTCTTCACAAGTGATTTGACTTTCGCAAATCCTTGTTTTCCGGTACCCACAAGCAGTAGACCGTCAGTTGGACTGTGGGTGAGATCGGAACAATGTCTTCCAGCAGGCAAAGGCAGCTATCCAGCCGAGCAATACCAGTACGAGGCAGAGCCCTGAATCTTGATGACGCATGCCAAAATGCAACATCTCAAACAAACGCATCGAGAGCGTCGTAACTCCTGGCGGTAAGACCAAAATCGTAGTACTCAATTCACCCACGCTGACCAGCATCAAGATCAGCCATGCGACCAACCACAACGATCCGGTCTGCGGTAATACGAGCGTACGGATCCTCTGCCAGCGGGAGAGACCTTCAAGCTTCGCCAATTCCCAACTGCGTTGATCGATACTGGCTACGATCCCCTGAACGAATAACCAAGCCAGTGGCAACAAGCGAAACTGCTGCGCCAACACTGGCGCGGCGAGCGTCTGGTCGTACATTTGCCCAAGAATGGCTGGTTCAGAACGATTCATCAACGAGATACATAACATGCCCACCAAAGCTCCAGGCGTACCAATCAGGGCTAACATCAGACCGCCAACGATCCAACGCAACCAACCTTGACCGGCAAGCTTAACCAGCCCCGCAGCGGATAATATGGCAACACTGGCAGCTGTCACGGCAAGTACCGCTGACCAATAAAACTCGGGCAAGAACAACGTCAGCGACTCACGCAGCGTAACTAGAAAACGTCCCAGCGACCAACCATAGCGAGTCACACTGTCTGCATCGATATACGGTTGCCAGCCAGCTTTGACAATCAAGTTGGCTATCGGCAGGTAGACCAGCAACAGTAACAGCGACCAACAACCTAGGCTGAGGATGATCCGCCAGTATGGCGCCCCTCCACGCGTGCCGGCTGATCGAGACTCTGCTTCGGTCACACGAGAGTTGGTAGAATTCCACGTTAAGACCACGGGGGAATGCTGCCGCGCGCGAGCGATCATCTCGGACCATGGCGGCAATCGCCGCGTCAACAGCAATGCCAAACTAACCACAGGCAACATGCACAGTGCCACCGCTACCGGATAAGTCAACGGACTGATCGTACCGCGACTGGCATCAAGGTACACCCGCTCAGCCACTGTAGGAACTTGATAAAGATTCGTAATCACCATCTCCGTTAAGATGGGAACACATACCCAAAAACTGCTGAGTAACAACCAGGGTTGTAACCCAGGCAGAATGACGCGAAGCAGAACGGCTCGATTGCCGGCTTCGGATAAAGCGGATTCCTCTAAGCTACGCTGCGACCACATCAAGCCGCACCAAGTGATCAGACACACCCACGGAATCGCCGCCACGGAGTGTATAAAGATTACGGCAAACAGCGCAGCGCTATCGAATTTAACGGCCAGCACCTGCGCTAGCGGCCACCAACCTTGCGATCCAAAACCCGCATTCCAACTGCCCGCGAAAACATACAAGGGTACGGCCAGTTGACTGCCAATGGCAATAGCCAAAGCGCGACGGCCATAGATATTGGTGCGCATCAACAATACCGCTAATCCTGTACCGATGGGCACAGCCACGGCGATGCATGCCAAGCAGATGAGCAGGGAATTGCCTATCGCACGACTGAGTTCGAGGTAGTTCAACTTTGCTTAGGCCTTATCGATTCATCACTTGTAGGCTGCTGAAAAAGTCGATCTGCAACGAAGCGTGGAAGCACGAACCGAAAGCGTCAGAGCATCCGCGAGGGGCTGGCCACTTTCCGTCGCTATACGCTTCGGGTTACTTTTTCACCAGCCTGCTAGGCACCGCCAGGAAATTCGAACTTCAGTTGTGGATCGGGAACTTTGGGACTGAACTCTTGATAGAGCAGACTTGGTTGAATGTCGTGATTGTTTTGGTACTTGCCTGAGTTGTACTCGCGCACGTCGCCATGCAGCGTGTGATAAAAGATCTGACAAATCCGAGTCCCAGCATAAATGCGAATCGGTTGGACTGCAAACATCTCCAGCGTCCAGTAACCACAAAAGCCGACGTCACCAAAGCCCGCTGTCACATGCACAAACAGCCCCAAGCGACCAATCGAGGAACGACCTTCAATCATGGGGACCAAATTGTGCGTTTCAGTCCGTTCGACCGTGCGGCCCAAGTAGACTTGATTGGGACTGAGCACCAAGCCAGTCGGCGGAATTTCGATGCGACGGTATCGATTCGGCACTTTCAGGTCGAGCACAACTTCTTCATAGACCAACAGTTCATTGTGCAACGACAGATCGTAACTGTTCGGATTCAGGTGTTTGGGATCGTAGGGATCCAGAACGATATCGCCACCGATCCGTGCGCGTATCTCTTCGCCTGAAAGTATCATGAGTCGATTTCTGCTGGTCGAGGAATCTTGTCCGGTACCTTGGGCTTTTGCCCGCAGTCTACTTGGATGAACAAGATAGCGTTTTTTCAGTCCAATTCACAGTAGCGAGTTGGAACGTCGCAGGCAGAAGAAAAGCCCGGGACAATGGTCGACAATGGTCCCGGGCTACGTTGTGCTGACTACGGTGTGCTGTGCAGGCTACGGAGGACCACAAGCCTATTTATCGTCGAGTAATTCGACGGCCTGGAATTTTTGACCTTCCAGCATGGATAGACTGGCGCCGCCTCCGGTGCTGACGTGAGTCACTTGATCGGCGAAACCGAGCTGCTCAATAGCTGCCGCGCTATCGCCACCACCGATGATGCTGGTCGCGTCGCTGTCCGCGAT
Source organism: Pirellulaceae bacterium (assembly GCA_033761895.1). Classification (GTDB taxonomy): domain Bacteria; phylum Planctomycetota; class Planctomycetia; order Pirellulales; family Pirellulaceae; genus Aureliella. Next base: position 9,628 of record JANRMD010000268.1, read on the forward strand.
GGCTTTGGCTACAATCTTGGTGCCTTCATCAAACGGAGGCATTTCAAAAACACCCATCGGTCCGTTCCAAACCACGGTCTTGGCGCTCTTGAGCAGATCAGCGTATTTCTTGGCTGTCTCCGGCCCGATATCAAATCCCTCCCAGCCGTCAGGAATCTCGCCAGCCTTCACGACCTGCTTGTTGCAGTTCGATGAGAACGCGTCACCGCAATGCGTGTCGACGGGCAGCATCAGCTTCGAGCCCCCTTTAGCAATTAGCTCTTTCGCCAATTCGACTTTATCCACTTCCACGCGGCTACCACCGGTCTTGCCACCACGAGCCAAGGAGAACGTGTAAGCCATCGCCCCACCGATGAGCACATAGTCGCAGATGCCCAGCAGATTATTGATCACGTTGATCTTGTCGCTCACCTTTGCACCACCCAGGATCGCTACGAAGGGGCGTTGCGGGTTGGCAATAGTGTCGCTCAAGTACTGAACTTCTTTCGCGACTAGAAAGCCGACCACCTTCGGCTTGCTGCCCATCGCTTGCGGTACCGCGACCATCGAAGCGTCGGTGCGATGGCAAGTTCCAAAGGCATCGTTGCAGTAGATATCCGCCCAGGCAGCAAGTGTGCTCGCGTACGCTACATCGCCAGTTTTTTCGCCCGCGTTGAAGCGGACATTCTCCAGCACCACCACTTCGCCATCTTTCAGCGACTTGATTTTGCTGGTCGCCTCAGCCCCCACCGTGTCCGCAGCAAACGCGACGGGCTTGCCGAGCAGCTCCGACAGTCGTACGGCCGTTGGTTTCAATGTTAACTTCGGGTCTGGACTTTTGGGTTGCCCCAAGTGGCTCATCAATACCAGCCGACCACCTCGATTCAAAACCGACTCGATGGACGGCAACGCCATGCGAATGCGACGGTCATCGGTGATCGCCCCAGCGTCGTCTTGCGGGACGTTAAAGTCGACTCGCATCAAGACGACTTTGCCTTTGGGGTCAATGTCCGCAATAGTTTTCTTAGCCATATCGGTTCTTCTATCGTAAGTGTTCAGGTGTGTTTTTAGGGACTAAGACAGATTATCGAGACCGGACGAACTCTGTCGAGGCCCGTGGACTGCCGGCGAAGTGGCCTGGGCGGGGCTTGGGTAAGTCGCATCTGCCGGATGCGACTTCTTGTAGGTCGCTTCTGCCGGAAGCGACTTCTTCGTAGGTCGCTTCTGCCGGAAGCGACTTCTTCGTAGGTCGCTTCTGCCGGAAGCGACTTCTTGGTAGGTCGCTTCTGCCGGAAGCGACCTGCACTGAGCGGCACTGACGGTTGCTCTCGGCAAGAGCAACCCACCAGAACCCGGCAAGAGCAACCCACCTGACTACTTTCCACAAAATCCTCGCGGCAACTGTAAGGAAGCTGCCAAATCTGGGAGAGTAACTGGTGGAGAGCAAAACATGCCGGAATTTCCTGAAACCCGAGTTAGTCTCATATTGCGATTGGCCGAAGCCGAGGACGTGCGAGCTTGGCAGGAGTTTGCCGGCATCTACGGACCAGCACTCTACCGGCTCGCGCTGCGCCGCGGGCTGCAATCGGCCGATGCCGAAGACGTAGCTCAAGAAATCCTGTTCGCTGTCGCACGCGCCATCGAGCGTTTCCAACCCGATCCGGCACAAGCGAAATTCCGGACCTGGCTCAGTCGAATCGCACGCAACTTGCTAGCCGACTTTTGTGCGGGCCGGGCCAAACGACCATTGACACAATTGGTCAGCGATAGTTGGCTGCGGGCCGCAGATCTTTCCGCCACCTCGGACGCTGGCGAGGACTTTGATCACGAGTATCGCGCTGCCATCTTTCAACTGGCGGCCAGCCGTGTCCGCGAGCGAGTTACGGCTGACACTTGGGCCGCTTTCGAATTGACCGCCATCCAACACCAACCTCCCGACCAAGTTGCCAGACAGTTATCGATCGCGATCGGCACCGTGTATGTCGCACGGTGCCGAGTACTGAAGTTGCTGCGAAGCGAAGTTGAGCAGTTGGAGCAACGTTTTGGAGAAGAGGCGATTGTCCATTCGCTAGGAGGAGCCAAGCTAACATGAAAGCGACTCATGCAGACAAATGTCCCTCCGTCGAGCAGCTTGCCGATTGCCTCGATCCCGTTGCTGACGCCGCTGCTGAGGTGACAATTCATTTGGAGAAGTGCGAAACGTGTCGACAAACACTCAGCTTCTTAGCGGGTGGTCCGCAGTGGTGGGAAGCCGCCGAGAGTTTCCTATCGGCTGAGTCCACCTCCGAGTTGTCTGCCAGTGAATCGCGAGTGACTCAACGCGTATGTGCGCTGACGGGCTCGAATATCCCCGGGCAGCAAGATCAACTGACCGAACAAGAAGCACAACAACTTAAGCAACTGCTCGCGCCGCCAAGTCATCCGGAATTGATGGGCCGCATCAATCGCTACGAGCTTGAACAATTGGTTGGTCGTGGCGGTATGGGCCTCGTATTCCGAGCCTATGACACAGAATTGAATCGCACCGTCGCCGTGAAGATACTGGCCCTGCATCTAATTGCGATTGGATCGGCGCGAGAGCGTTTTATACGAGAAGCTCGTGCGGTCGCCTCGCTTTCACATCCACATATCGTGCCGATGTACGATGTCGTGACCGATGGTGAAGTCCCCGCGCTGGTGATGCAGTTTATTGCTGGCGAAACGCTGCAGCATCGTATTTCACGGCGAGGCGCTTTGCCAGTTGAAGATGTGTTGCAAATCGGTATTCAGCTCGCCGACGCGCTCGCACTGGCTCACAGTCACGGGCTGGTTCATCGCGATATCAAGCCCGGTAATGTGCTGTTAGAAGCGGATGGTTCGCGAGCTCTGCTTTCCGACTTTGGTTTGGTCCGAGCCCTCGATGATGCAACGTTAACTCACAGCGGTCTGTTGGCCGGAACGCCCGATTACATGTCGCCCGAACAAGCTCGGGGGCACAGCGTTGACGCGCGCAGTGATCTGTTTTCCCTGGGGAGTGTGCTGTACACAATGTTGGTTGGGCATCCACCGTTTCGCGCTCCGGAGCCGATGGCGGTCCTCAATCGCATCTGCCACGAACGTCACCGATCCGCGTGTGCCGCGGAACCTCGAGTCCCCATCGAAGTCTCGCAGTTGATCGATCGACTGCTAACGAAAGACACCAAGCATCGGATCGCTTCGGCGGAAATGGTACGTGATCGCTTGCGCGACATGGCGAAATCCCCACGTCGCTTGCAGGTGGGACGCCGTTGGCTTGAGTCACGGATCAGCCAAGGCGTTTTAGCCGCCAGCATCCTGACGTGCTTAGCAACCAGCTTTGCATTCGCGCCCGCAGCGCAGCAGTGGATGTGGCCCAGCTCGCTGCCGGCAGTTATCTCCAATGCCGCAACCCCATCCACAGAATCCGGCTCGGAATCTAGCTCGGAGCAGTTTCCGGATGAACTGCAGACGACCGCATCGGCTTACTCATTCGTTGAATTGCAGATGATTGATCGCCTACTGGGGCAATTGAACAGCAGTTTGCAAGCGCTGCAGCGAATGGCCACCAACACGGTCGAACTCGAAGAGGTCAAGCCATTCGAAACTCTCGATTCAGAACTGCAACAGCTCGAGCAGGAGCTACTGTCGCTGGAACGCAACCTTGATTTACAAACACCGTGAAACCTCGTGAGCCGACGGCGCTAGCCGCGGGTAATGTGAGCCGACGGCGCTAGCCGCGGGTAATGTGAGCCGACGGCGCTAGCCTTGCCATTGTACACATTTGGCTTGTCTAATTTCCCTCAGCTAGCTTCATTCCTTCGAGCGTCTGTCGCATCTGTTGGTAGCCTCGCCAGATGGTTTCCCACCCTGGCTCGCCATCCGACTT
>JANRMD010000269.1:0-11582 GCA_033761895.1 Pirellulaceae bacterium
TCCTCGTCCGCCGAACCCGCCGCTTATGCAAACACAAATACTTGAAAGCGGAGGCCGCCTAGGCTTTCGAGGGCCGCCGCAATACCCTCGAAATGCTTGAGGCATTCCGCTACGAGCAATCCGAAATGCTTGACGCATTCCGCTACCTAAACATCTGATATGGACTAGAATCTTCTGCGAATGAGCATAAGGCTGCGATCGAACGTATTGGTTTGGTCGGAATTCAGCATCGGCAGCATTCTGGCGAGATGATCGGCAATATCGCTGGCGGGGTCATCGTGCATGTCACGGATGGTCTTGAAGAGCGTGTCTTGCGATATTCCACCTCGTTTGCTGCCGGCCAGGACATCGGCGGATGCAATCATCAGCAGATCGCCAGCTTCCAAGTAGATTTGTTCGTTGCGATAGCTGCTGTCGGGCTGCAAAGCGAGCAGAGTGGTGTTGCCAGCGATCATGCGGTAGCCACGACTACCGATCACATAAGCGCATATGTCGCCAGCAACGGACAACTGGGTCGAACCTGATTCGGGATGGATCTGGAGGTAGCACAGCGAGCTGCGCCAATCGCCATCTTGCGCGTTCCACAGAATGTCATTGGCTTTGCGGAGTACTTGGGACGGTTTGTGGTTTGAGTTCCAGCAGGTTTCAACGATGGTCTGGACACTGGTGGCGACCAGTGCGCCGGCTGTGCCGATGGTGGCTGCGTCACCCATGGCCGCGTTTATCTGACCAAGTCGGTTGATGTTCCATGTGTGGAAATTGCCTCCTAGTGCTTGACCCTGATAGGTCCACCCTGCAAGTTCGTAGTCTTCGTGCAGCGGTTGTAAATCGGGCAAACGTGACGCTTGGACGAGACTGGCATCTTCGAATTGGCGATTCAATCTGCGAGTCTTGAGGACTTCTTCGGCCAAGACACTGCGTTCGATGTCGCTGAGGATTTTCTCCGTCGCGGCTTTGGCTGCGTCGATGTCTGAATCGGAGAAGTCGCGGATGTGTTCGCTGAACAACCATAAGGTTCCGTGCGGCATAGTTGGCGAACCGATCGGAACACACATCGCTGCCGCATAGGGCTCAGGGCAATTCCACTCCGGTGCGATGTGAGTGTTCTCGAGCAGTACTGCATTGCCCATCAGAGCTTCCAAATCGGCAAGCGATCCGCGCAAGCTGCGAGGTGGATGCGCTAAAGCGGCCGCTGGCATGCCCCAACAACAGCGCATCTTGAGTTCGCTGGTGGTATCATCCAGGAGATACAATGCAGCTGCATCACTACTGGTTAGTTCCGAGGCGCGATGGAGCGAATCGAGCAGACGATCGGCCAGCTGATTGCCTTCATCGCTACGAACATTCACGCCCACTTGAGTGGCAAGTTTAGCTTCTTGCTGTGACAGTGCATTCTCGGTTTCGTTGAGTCGCTGCACCAGAGCGTCGATCGACTCTAGCAGTTGCCAGGCAGACTCTTCACCGGTCATGGGCATGTCGAGCAAGTCTTCTGCGTCCAGAAGACCATCCAACATTGCGACATTCACCAACGCGACGCGCTCACGGAGCGGAATGTCTCGATCTTCGCCTTTGCCCGATTTGGATGCCGAATGCGGAGTGGTTGGCAAGGCCCGCGGCTGCCAACCGGTCGCTTCCGTGAAATCGTCCATGAGTTGCTGCAGGTCAAAAGTACGAGACTGTTGAGCCTCGTTGTGATCGTTTGAGTTAATTTCCTCAGTATGGATTCGCAGATGCGATGAGCGCTTCCTAGCCACTGCGTGCCTTTCTAAGTCGACGTTTGCCCAAATGAAATGCGATTCGTTCGCAGATCCTAATGACTCACATCCATGTGACACGCGCCGCCAACTTGAAACCGTGTGCTCGGGGTAATCGGATCAGTTTGCTGAACTAAGCGCGATCCCAATTGCCCAAATGACAGGTTGAACGTTGGCCGCTCAACTGATCCTCAGCTAGTTTCTGCTATCGGCTAGTGGCAAGCTATTCCGTCTAGCGAAAAGAGTCGGGCGGTAGCGATTTTCTTCGCAGTACTCCGGAAAGGTTGCCCGAGCCGCACATGTGGCATAATCCGTGGCATCGATCTCAAGAATGCGATTGACCAATTGCATTGCCCTTACGTACCCGTCGAAGAAGTGCAGTTGCTGACGGAGCGCGGGCGTCCTCGCCCGCAGAACCGCGTATTGACTCAACAACAACTAACTCAAGACGAAAGTACCTAACGCCGTGGTAGGCCCCGGTGCCGGGCGGGCGAGGTCGTTCACGCTCCGAAAACTAAACATTTACTTGATAAGTTGCGATGTGGTTCCGTGCCAACGGTAGCTGCGTCATGCACTTGAACAAGTCAGCTGAGCACGGACTGCAATGTCTTGCAGCTTTCTAAGATTCGCTGGTGCGCTAGGAAAGCAAACGGTAGCGCGATGGCGGTAAGCGGGACGATGGCCAGCAAGAAAGCTCGGTTGCCCGCTTCCAAATCTGCCTGTAAGGCTAACAAGCCAAGTGCGAGCAGCGGGATTGCGGCCGCTGTGGCCAAATAATTGGTAGCGCGGCGCGTCGTGCGCTCTGCGCGTCTAGCGAGTTCCGGGTCGGTCATCGTCGGAGCAACCAAGGATGGATAGTAGATCTTGGTGGCTACCAGCGAGATTCCGAAGAACGGGTAAATCCATGCAAAGCCTCCGCAAATCACTAGACTCAAGAAGAACTCGATGGCGCTATTGATCGAGAAATCCGGTTCAGCGATTCGTAGGGCGAGTGGAAAAACGACACCCGATACAGACCACATCAAACCACCGATCATGGCAGCGCGATGGCCAAGATTCCAGGCGGCATCAAGTCCAACTTCGGTGGCGGGTTGTTGCGCGCGAGCCCTAAGCATGGCGCGCCGTAAGGGCTGATTAATGAAATACAAAACAGCAATGCCGAGCGGAAATGCGATGAAGTTGATTGCGAAGGACAGGTTTTTGAAGAACGTCACCGCTTGTGGATAATGTTGCGAGATTGATTGCAGGTTGTATTGGTAATTGAGTGCTCCAGCTAATCCATTTGGTATAAAGATGATCAAGCCAGTAACCAGTAACAGCGGGAGGCTTAGGATGCGTGCTCGCCAACTGTTCTTGGCAGGTTCGAAGTACTCGGCCGCTTCGGAGTTGAGGGCTAAGCGCAGTCGTCCGGCCAGTTCTTTGCCATTGCGCGGTCGCAGTTCGCGGTTCTCGCTTAGCGTTTGACGGAGAACTTTTTCAAGAACGCGGGCTGCAGCCGAATTGGAGGGACGAAAGACTTTAGGTTCTTCGCGGCGCATGGCAACTTGCTGTTCGAGCGCGTTGGTCCAACTGTCAAACATGTCGGAGGGCTGAAAGGGACGGCGGCCATTCCAAGTTTCCCACAAGACGATAGCCAGCGAATACAAATCAGAGCGACAATCGAGATCTTCCGCGCGACCTTCCGCTCGAGGATCCGCGACTCGCAATTGCTCGGGCGACATGTAAGCCAATGAACCACCGAAATGCACAGCGGCTCCTGCGCCGCCCGCAGTACCACCGAAGCTGACATTAAAGTCGGCTAACTTGGGTACACCTTCAGCGTTCAGCAGAATATTCGCAGGCTTGACGTCGCGATGCATGATGCCGCGCTCATGAGCTGCGGCAAGGCCTTCAGCTAGTTGTATACCCAGCCAAGCCACCACGCGTGGCCAATCAAGACTGGCAAGTTGCTCACGTTCGGTCGAGTTCTCGGGGAGTTGCTGACCAGCGGTCAACAGCGCGGCATCAACGGTTTGCAGCAGCGACTTGCCATTGAGCTCATCTGGGGTGGCGTTGTTGGTCGCTTTGATAGTGTCCGATAATGTTCCGCCAGGGACGTATTGCATGTACAGCAAAATCGCGTCCGGCATGTTAATTCTACGTTGATCGTACAAGCGTACGACGTTTGCATGATCAAGTTGCGAAAGAGCCAGCGGTTCATCGCTGCCACGCTGCGAGACTTTCAAGGCCACAAGTCGCTGTATCGACAATTGCCGCGCCAAGTAGACGCTTGCGAACGCGCCTTGACCGAGTGTTCTGACGATTTGAAAATCATCGACCGTTACGCCCGGCTGAAAGACCGGTGGTTTGTTCAGGGCCTTGGTCGAACGGCGTGTACCTTGGCGTCCCAGAAACTCTTCGATAATCGCGCGCAAGTGCGGAAAACGCTCACTGTAATCCGCCAGTTTCGGCTCGTCCCCCGACGACCTTCGAATCTGAATTTCTTCCAGTACGAGGTCAAACGGAATCTGTCGCTCCGTGTAGAGCGGCTCGAGAATTTCGCTGTAGAAATCAAGCGATCGAATCAGGCCGACATCGGCAGCCTGGGCCATATCGAACTTAACCAGCTCTGAAAGAATTAATCGCTGAGCGGGTGGAGAGCACTCGGGAAGCAGGTCCACGAGTTGCTGCGGCTGACTGACCGGTGCGATATCTCCCGCTAGCATTAAGCAAGCATCGAGATGTTCGAAGGTGACGATTATCGTCTCTTCAACGTGGCTGGTCATCCTAAAAACTTACTCCGGCGGAGTGTCGCGGCTCCATGAAAACGCACTCGGTGGCGTAGTATACCACATGGCTGGCGGAATGCAGGAAACCGCAGCCCAATAGTCGCGAAAAGTGGCTTTGCTCGGGGGTTTTTAACGTTTCTCGCGCCCGTGGAGGCCGCCCTAGTGCTTCATCCCCAAATTAAAGATGGACGAAGCACTAGTGGATTGTCCACATTGGATTTTGGGGTTAGACACATTAACCGATGTGCGTTAGCCGCGGTTTCCGCAATGCGAAAACCGCGGCTAACGCCGTGCGGTTAATAGTACTCGAGTGCGATCAACCCAAAAATCTAATGTTGACAGAGCACAAGAAATTCTCTCCGGTGGCGGTTAACTACAAGGCCATAAAGCGGACGCAAACGGGGTTCCCAACCTTTACACTCGACTTGGTCGGCAACAGCTGGCCAGTAGTTTGGTCGATACGGAATACAATTACATTGCCGCCTGATTGATTGGCGACCAACATGTATTGCCCGGTGGGTTCGATGGCAAAGTTGCGAGGCGTTTTGATCCCTTCACTTTGGTGTCCAACCGCCTTTAGTTCTCCACTCTTGGGATCGACCGAAAAGATTGCGATGGAGTTGTAAGGGTCGCGATTCGAAACGTAGACAAACTTGCCCGATGGATGGACAACAGTTTCTGCGGTGCTACCACCGTTGCGAGCTACATCGACTGGTAAAGTAGAAAGCACTTGCTTCTGCTTCAGTTCCCCTTTCGCAGCATCGTAATCGCAAGCGATGATGGTTAGGTTGGTCTCACCGTTGATGTAAGCTTGCTTGCCATCAGGTGACCAAGCGAAGTGACGTGGCCCTGTCCCCTTGGGCGTGTCCAAAGCGCCGTGCGGAACGAGCTTGCCGGTGGCTGAATCAAAGCCGTAGATGATGACTTTGTCTAAGCCTAGATCGCAGCAGAGTGCAAACTTGTTGGCTTGGTCCAAGTGGATCGAGTGTCCGTGCTTCTTCGGGCCTTGATGTTGCTGGAAGGATGACTTAGAGCTCAGTTTGCCGTCAGCATCGATCGGAATCGAAAGGCAACTGCCTCCGGTGTAATTCGCAGCCAGCACATTCTTTCCAGCTTTATCGACGACCAGGTGGCAGGGGGCTCCGCCTTGGGATGGTTGCGAGTTCAAAAACGTCAGCTTGCCGGTCGCTGAATCGATTGCAAAGCCACTAATCTTGGCGTCGGATTCGTTGACTGCGTAGAGGAACTTCTTGTTCGGATGAAACGCGAGGAACGATGGGCTGCTAGTTTCACCAGCCAGTGTTGCGGGAGAGAGCGAGCCGTCTTTAAGATCCAGTTCACACTGATAGATCCCTTGGCTTTCGGGACCTGTGTAGGTACCCAAGTAAACACGGTACTTGTCTTGGGCTTCGGAGTTGTTGACGGTAAGCATTGCCATGAGTGCTAAGGCGAGAAGAACTTGTTTTGAGAACATAGGCTGGGAACTCCTGGGTTGGGCGGGAAAGTTTGGAGAGATTGTGACGCATAGCAGTCGCAAAAGCTATCTGTGGGCGCTTCGGTGGGTCGCACTTGCCAAGTGCGACCAAGCACTGCCTCTCCACCTAATGGAACCGGTGCTAGCGCACTGCGGCTGACCCAATACGTAACATCAGGCGGAACGCGCTAGCGTCGGTTGGCGCCGCGCGAACCGGTGCTAGCGCACTGCGGCTAATCCCAGGAAATAGAAAAACACCTGCCCGTCAGAGGCCCTCGCACAAGAGTACCCCGCTTATGGCTGCTACACTTAAGTCCTGACCAGGTTCACGGCTCCCCCTCGCGAGAGCCACTGTCAGGCAGGTGTTGGATATCGGTCGCGGACGATTCAGACTCAGCGACTGCGCACAATGTTACGCTTAACTGGGGCAACTTCCAAGGCTACCACCAGGAGATTTATGAACTTGTTTCAAAACCTATCGCTGTGCGCCTAGCAAGCTCCTGAAAAGGTCGACAAGTCTCGCGATGTCCCTCTCTCAATTTACCAGTCCGCGGGTCCGGTTTTCTGGAGCGCGGACGTCCTCGTCCGCTGAACCCGCAGTTTTGGCAAACGCTACCAGTTTTGGGTTCAACGCCCGCGTTCCGCTAAACCGGCCTCTCATGCAATGAGAAAACTACTTCGCGTCGGGTTTCGCTTGAATGCGGCGCTGCGCGAATAGCCAATTGTGAGTCGCTTCGTTAGCGTACGTCTGCGTCCAACTGTCGTGGCCAACCTCGGGGTACTCGGTGTAAAGTGGCGAACCACCCGCTTCCTTGATGGCTTCGATCATGACTCGAGATTTTTCAACCACGACAGCTTGGTCTTTGTCACCATGAAAGCAAGAAATGGGAATGTTCTTGATCTTTTCCGCAGTTGTGGGATCACCGCCACCGCAGATAGGGATGGCTGCAGCGAAAAAATCAGGGCGTCGAGCGATCGCGTCCCAGGTCCCGTAGCCACCCATCGATAGTCCGGTGATGTAGATACGATTCTTGTCGATTGCTGCGTCTTCTAGCATGGCGTCCACAAGTGCCAAGGTGAGCTTCATGGAATCGCTTGCTTCGGCAGGCATTTTGATGGGACCAGCGGCGGACCAATCGATGTCAGCCCATTTCTCATTCTCGGGACACTGGGGTGCGATGACGTAACATGGATTCTTTTCGCGCCGCGCGGTTTTGCAAAAATCAGCCATACCGTGCTTCAGTTGGGCAACGTTGTCATTGCCGCGTTCACCCGCTCCGTGCAGGAAAATAACCAGTGGATAGCTCTTGTTCGGATTGTATCCAAGCGGTTTGAGCAAGCGATACTTCAGTACTTTACCACCCTCGCCTGCAAACTCCCGAGGCTCGAACATCTTCGCGGGATCTTCGGTTCCCTGAGCTTTGGTGATTGTCTCGTTCAATTTCGGCTCCTGAGAGAACGCTTGTGCACAGAACAGGTTCAACAAGAGTAGGCTGGTAAATACACGGAGGAATTTCATGATTGAACCTTGGGTGGGATTAGGAATGGCTTGGTTTCTTACTCGGTCATCTCGCGCGCATGGTAGCTCGAGCGGACGAACGGCCCGCTAGCAACCTTTTCAAAGCCGATGGACTTGGCGATGTCGGCTAACTCGTCGAACTCTTCGGGTGTCACATAACGTTGCACGGGCAGGTAACGCAGGCCGGGTTGCAGATATTGGCCGAGAGTCAAGAAATCGCAACCAAACTTTCGCAAGTCCACCAAGCACTCCAGCAGTTCGTCGCGGGTTTCGCCAAGTCCCAGCATCAGACCGCTCTTGGTTTTGATTGCCGGGTTCAATTCCTTCACACGCGCCAGCAGTGCCAATGTCCAGCTATAGTCACTCTTCGGTCCACGGACTTTGCGGTAAAGTCGTGGGATGGTCTCCATGTTATGGTTGAAAACTTCAGGAGCCGATTCGATGACGCGATCGAGTCCATGACGATGCATGATGAAATCGGGAGTCAGCACTTCGATGGCCGCGCCCGTGCGTGCACGAACGGCGAGTACCGTTTGGTAAAAGTGTTCCGCGCCGCCATCCGGTAGATCATCGCGAGTTACGGAAGTGATGACAACATGCTTCAAGCCTAGTCGAAAAGCGGCTTCGGCGACGCGTGTTGGTTCGTCCCCTTCGAGCGCTTCAGGCTTGCCTCGCGAGACGGCGCAGAAACCGCAAGGTCGAGTGCAAACGTTGCCGAGGATCATGAACGTCGCGGTTTTCTGCGAGTAGCATTCCATTCGGTTAGGACATTTGGCGTTATCGCAGACCGTCTCCAGCTTGAGTTCATCGAGCAAACCAGCGGTGAAGTTGTTGAAATTGCCGACCGGCAGATCACGCTTCAGCCACGGGGGCAATCGACGACTTGGCACAAATCCTCCATCATGTGCGCCACTGGCCGAACCGCCGCCACAACTGCCTGAGGAAGCCGATTCGGAGACAACTGGAAGATCAAACGCCATTGTGGATTAACTACCTTGGAGTATTTTTGCAAAAACATCATGCAGGGAGCATGGATTCCCATCCAAGTCGCTGCCAAAAGCTACCTGCTTCATTGTACTCGAATCACTTCGCTTTGCGTTAGATCCCCTTCATCGAAGCAGTTCCTGTAGCTTAGAATAGGAGGCAAGCTCCTACAGTTCGGGGAGCCTGATTCGGAGGCAATATCTGGGAAGCCAGCCACGCTGACGGTCGCATCCAGGGTGGGAAATCGCAATTGAACAAGTCCAAAAAAGCTAAGCCAACCAAACCACCACCGACTGCCGCGAAATCCGCGAAGAAGCCGGCTGCTGCCGCTGCGCCGACGTTCAAAACGATCTGCGACAACCGCAAGGCTCGTCACAAATACGAGATTATGGACGCGATCGAGTGCGGCGTCATGCTGCTCGGTAGCGAAGTGAAGAGTCTTCGCAACGGTAAATGCCAACTCGATGAAGCTTACGGACGGGTAAAAGGTCAGACGTTGTGGCTGGTGAGCTGCGATATCGCCGAGTATCCGCAAGCGACTGTTTGGAACCATGAACCCAAACGACCTCGTCAGTTGCTGGTACACAAACGTGAGATGACGAAGTTTGTTGGCCGAGCGAGTGAAAAGGGACTGACGCTAGTTCCGCTGCGAATGTACTTCAACGAACGCGGGATCGTTAAGTGTGAGATGGCGCTGTGCAAAGGCCTGAAGCTGCATGACAAACGCGAGAAAATGAAGAAAGCAGACGCCAAACGCGATATCTCCCGAGCGATCCGACGCAGGATTTAGCCAACAGACCAGCGACAAGTTTGACAATCTTCTGGTTTATGACGAACCCGGCTACGAATTCTTGACGTAGTTAGTGGCATCTCCCTGCCTTCCCTGCCCTAAAGTCCCAACGAACAGCCATCCGGATTTCTCAATGCTGCAAATCAAAGACCTGAAAAAGTCATTCAAGTTGCCCGACGGTCAGCAGTTGCCGGTCCTGGATGTTCCGAGCTTTGCGATCAACGACGCTGAGCAAATGGTGTTGATCGGCGAGAGTGGTGGCGGAAAGACAACTTTGCTGCACTGCATCGCGGGTATCATGACGCCGGACCACGGCTCGATTGAGCTGGACAAGATCAATCTGCTGAAACTTAGCGAGGCTGGCCGGGATCGGGTTCGAGCCGCGAAGATTGGCTATGTGTTTCAGACCTTCAATCTGCTGCCGGGCTTTACGGCACTCGAAAATGTGCGATTGGGAATGACCTTTAGCAATCGTCGGCCTGACCCAGCCCGCGCTGCAGAGTTGCTCAAACGCGTGGGGCTCGGCGAGCGCATGCATCACAAACCATCGGCGCTCTCGGTAGGCCAACAGCAGAGAGTCGCGGTAGCTCGCGCGCTAGCGAATCGCCCCTCGTTATTGCTCGCGGATGAGCCGACAGCGAATATCGATCCCAAGAATCAACAAATGATTATCGACTTGATTCGCGATAACTGCAAAGAAGAAAAGATCTCGTTGTTGATCGTTACGCACTCCATGGCTATCGCTGAACAATTTCCGCGTGTCGATCGACTGGAAGAGATCAATCAGGGAATGAGCTCGTTAAGAAAGCAACCAACATGAATCTATTGCATATCGCATGGCGCAACATGCAACAGCGTGGCTTCGCGACTCTTCTGACCATGTTCAGTATGGCGTTGGGCGTGACGCTGGTTGTGCTGGTATTGAGCATTAGCTGGACGATCACAGAGTCCTTCGATCGCAATAGCAACGTGGGTTACAACTTGATTGTAGGTGCTCGCGGCGGTTCTCTGCAGCTGGTGCTCAACTCGGTTTTTTACTTGAGCAAACCGATTGAAGTTCTGCCGTACGATGACTACTTGGAGTTCTTGCCTGGCGAACAGCGTGCGAAGGAGATTAAACGTATTGGCGGGCGAATTGCTGATCCGGATCGACCTGGTGAGCATTCGAAGTATATGGACGGTGGTTTTGCGATCCCGATTTGTTTGGGCGACTATTACGGTCCTTTTCGAGTTGTTGGTACGACCCCCGATTTCTTTGACAAGCTGCGTTACGGTCGATCCAGCGATCAAGAGTATAAGTTCTCCGACGGACGTAACTTCGTTGACCATTCGCCGGAGCATGGTTTCTTCGAAGCTGTGCTGGGTTCGCAAGTCGCAGCGACCATGAACAAGAAGGTGGGCGATACGTTACAAACAACGCACGGCGACCCCGAAGGTCAAGGTCATGGTGAGGCTTTCACGATCGTCGGTATACTCGCGCCCACCGGTACCCCCAACGATCGAGCTGCCTTCATCAATATCGAAGGCTTTTACAAGATGGATAACCACGCCCGGGCTTTCGTGGATCCTGCGCATCCAGACGAATTGAAAGTTGATGTCGCCAAAGAACCCGCTGACGCTCCCGATCGTCTGCCGCTGGAAAAGCGGGATGTGGTTGCGGTGCTCGTTAAGCCGGCTAATGGTTCGTACGCCGTGTTTCTCGAGCGTCCAATCAACAAGACTATGCGTATGCAAGCTGTCTCGCCAATCTCTGAGATATCAGGCATGTTGGATATGTTTGTCGCTCCGGTCAAGAACGCGTTGCTCGGCCTAACACTCGTTGTGTGCATTGTGAGCGCGATCAGCATCTTGGTGAGTATCTACAATTCGATGAGTGATCGGCGACGCGACATCGCAGTCATGCGAGCTCTCGGAGCGCGTCGCGATGTGGTGCTGTTAGTCGTGCTGCTCGAGTCACTGCTGATTGCCTGTATTGGAGGCGCAATCGGATGGTTTGCCGGACACGCTATTGGCGTGGCCTGTGCCGACATGGTTGAAGAACGCACGGGGTTGCAAATCGGATTCTTCAACACAATCACTATCTATGAGCTCACACTCATCCCAGGTTTGATGATGCTTGCCACGCTTGCCGGAATCATTCCTGCATTTGTCGCTTACCGCACCGATGTTTCCAAAAACCTCGGTGCGTAAAGTTCGGTGCGTAAAGCTCCGTGCCTAAAGCTCTGAGTGCTGTAGCGGTATGCACTCAAGACAGGTGTGGCAGAGTGGGTGTGGCGCTCTCGCCGAGTGCGAC